>DATFKK010000020.1 GCA_035268685.1 Candidatus Krumholzibacteriia bacterium
TGCCCGAGGGCATCACCTCCGAGCTCGGCGGCCAGAACGCCGAGATGGACACGTCCTTCTCCAGCCTGCGCTTCGCGATCGCACTGGCCATCTTCCTCGTGTACCTGGTGATGGCCTCGACCTTCGAGAGCTTCCTGCATCCCTTCCTGGTGCTCTTCACGATTCCGCTCGCGCTCGTCGGTGTCGTCGCCGGACTGCTGCTGACCAACACGACGATCTCGGTGATCGTACTGATCGGCACCGTGATGCTCGTCGGGATCGTCGTGAACAACGCGATCGTCCTGATCGACACGATCAACCGCTACCGGCGGCTCGGCATGGACAAGGCCGATGCCGTGGTCCGCGCCGGCCACGTGCGCCTGCGCCCGATCCTCATGACCACCCTGACCACCGTGCTCGGCCTGCTGCCCATGGCCCTGGCCTGGGGCGACGGTGCCGAGCTGCGCGCCCCGCTGGCGATCACCGTGGCCAGCGGGCTCACGCTGAGTACGCTGCTGACGCTCGTCGTGATCCCCGCCGCCTACGCCCTCGTACCGTCGAAGGTGAGCCACCTGCAGGACGAGGCGCTGGTCGAGGAGGCCTCGGTGTGACCCTGCCCGAACTCGCCATTCGCCGGCACGTGACCACGCTGATGATCCTCATCAGCCTGGTCGTCCTCGGCGGCGTCGCCCTCACCCGTCTGCCGCTGGCCTTCCTGCCCGAAGTCGAAGAGCCCCAGCTCTTCGTGATCCTCCCCTGGAACAGCGCCTCGCCCGAACAGGTCGAACGCATGGTGGTCCGCCCGGTCGAGGACGCGCTCGGTTCGGTGAAGGGTCTCGACAGCATGTGGTCGCGCTGCGGCACCGACGGAGGCCGGGTCCGCCTGGGCTTCGACTGGGGCACCGACCTGCAGATGGCTCGCGTCGAGGTCTGGGAGAAGATCGACCGTATCCGTCGCGACCTGCCCGAGGACCTGGGCGACATCCAGGTGAGCAACGGTTGGGGCGGACGCGACGCCGACCGGCCCGTCCTCGAGGGCCGCCTGAGTTCGGTGCGCGATCTGAGCGAGAGCTACGACCTGCTCGAGCGCAAGATCATCCGTCCGCTCGAGCGCGTGCCCGGCGTGGCCAGTGTCGAACTCGACGGCGTGGAACCGAAGGAAGTCCGCGTGAACCTCCACGTGGACGCGCTCGAACGTCACCGGATCGACGTGCGCGACGTGGCCACCGCCCTGCGCACGAACAATCTCGACCAGTCCCTCGGCCACATCCGCGACGGCGACACGCGCTTCGACCTGCGCACCGTGGGTAGCTTCCGGAGCGTCGAGGAGATCCGCGCCCTGCCTCTGCGCGACGACGGCCTGCGGCTGCAGGACGTCGCCGACGTGGTGTACGCGCAGCCACCGCTGGAGTACGGCCGTCACCTCGACGGCGACTTCGCGGTCGGGATCACGGTGGCCGCCGAGGCGAACGCCAACGTGGTCGAGGTCGGCCGAGAATTGAAGGACCGGATCGCCGCCATGGCCGACGATCCCGAGCTCGAGGGCGTGAGCTTCCTCGTCTGGTTCAGCCAGAGCGACGAGATCGTGAAGACCCTGAAGGATCTGGCCTTCACCGGAGTCTTCGGTGCGATGCTCGCCGCCGTGGTGCTGTTCGTGTTCCTGCGGCGCGTTTCGACGACGATCGTGTCGGTCCTGTGCATTCCGTTCAGTCTGATCGTGGCCTGCGGCTTCATCTGGGCGAAGGGCGGCACCCTGAACACGCTCACCCTCCTCGGCCTGATCGTCGGCATCGGCATGCTGGTCGACAACGCCGTGGTGGTGATCGAGAACATCTTCCGCCACCAGGAGAAGGGACTGCCCCAACGGAAGGCGGCACTGATCGGCGCGCGCGAGGTCGCCACGGCGGTGACCGCGGCCACCATGACCACCGTGATCGTCTTCCTGCCGATGGTGTTCAACAAGCCCAGCGAGATCAATCTCTACCTGAAGGAGCTGGGCATCACCGTCTGCGTCACGCTGCTCGCGTCGTTGTTCGTGAGCCAGACGCTGATTCCCATGGCCACGTCGTGGTTCATCCGCAGCAAGCCGCGGCCGAAGAGTCCGGTCCTGCTGTGGCTCGAACGCCGCTACGCCGGACTCGTACAGCTGCTGATCGGCGGACCGCGGTCGGGCCGTGGCGGCCGGATCCTGCGGCGCGCCGGCGCCCTCGCCCTCGGGGGCGTACTGGCGGCGTCCGGCTGGTGGGCCCTGCAGAACGTCGACAAGAACTTCGACACCGACGAGGCGGAACTCTTCGTCCAGGTCCGCTACGACATCAGCGAGCCGGTCGGCCTCGAGCGCAAGCGTGAACTGGTGGAACTGGTCGAGGCCGAACTCGAGCCCCACCGCCAGGAATTGATGGCCCGATCCATCTACAGCTTCTGGAGCGACCGCTTCTCGCTCACGCGCGTGTACCTCGAGGAGGGCCAGGCCACGCCCGAGAACCTGGCGCACGTACGGTCGAAGCTCCGCGAGCTGTTGCCCGAGGTCGCCGGCGTGGAGATCGAGGTGCAGGAGAACCGCCAACACTGGCGGCAGGATCGGGGCAAGCGTGTGGCCTTCCAGCTCGTGGGGCAGGACTCGGCGGTGCTGGCGCGCCTGGCCGAGCAGGTCCAGCGCGAACTCGCCGCGATCCCCGGTCTGCGTGATCCCTTCAGCAGCAACGAAGAAGGGCAGGAAGAGCTCCACGTGATTCCGGATCGCGATCTCGCCAGCCGCTACGGGGTGCCGCCGCAGCAGATGAGCCAGGTGATCGGCCTCACCTACCGTGGTCAGCGCCTGCCCCGCTACCGCACGCCCCAGGGTGAGCGCGAGATGCGACTCACCCTCGACGAGAGCCAGGAAGAGTCCGTCGGCCAGCTCATGGTGCTCCCCCTGTGGACCGCCGAGGGCGAGAAGATCCCCCTCGGGTCACTCGCCGACGTCGAAACCGTACCTGCTCCCGAACGCATCCAGCGCGATGACCGTCTCACCAGCCTGTGGGTCGGCGCCGAGTACGACGAAGGCACACGGTCCGACTACATGCCCGCCGTCACGCGGCTACTGTCCGGGATGGAGTTCCCCTACGGCTACTCCTGGCAGTGGGGCCGTTGGCAGCAACGGCAGGAGGAACAGGCCAACGAGATCCTCACGAACATCGCCCTGGCCCTGCTCCTGGTGTTCGCCGTCATGGCCGGTCTGTTCGAGTCGGTACGACAGGCAGTGGGTCTGATGATCGCCCTGCCCTTCGCCCTGTCCGGAGGCATCTGGAGCCTCTATCTGTTCGGGGCCGACCTCGACATCCCGGCGGTGGTCGGATTCCTGTTGTTGATCGGAGTGGTCGTGAACAACGGCATCGTCATGATCGAGCATGTCAACGGCTACCGTCGCCAGGGCATGGATCGCGACCGGGCCATCGTCGAAGGGGGGCGGGAGCGTCTGCGACCGATCCTGATGACGGCCATGACCACGCTCATCGGACTGATCCCGATCGTCGTCGAGCAACCCGCCGTGGGAGGCGTGTACTATCACACCATGGCGCTGGTCCTCATGGGCGGGCTGGCCATCAGCACCGTCCTCACCACGCTCCTGCTTCCGGTGATGATCGTGGTGGTCGAGGACACGCTCGGAGGCGTCGGACGCTCCCTCGTGCGCTCCGGTCGCGCGCTCCTGCCCCGACGACGCGCGGCCGCGATCGATTCCACGCCCTGATCCCTCCCGGAGCCCCTATGTCGCTGCAGGACCAGCTCGACACGATCCGCGAAGAGGAACTTGCCCAGACCCCGCCGGCCCACCTCGAGGTCACACGAGAGGCGATGCGCTACCTGCGCGAGACCGGCGCCGGGGGCGAGGCGCTGGGCGTGGGGGATCGCGCACCCGACTTCGCACTCCCCGACACGCAGTCCGAGCTCGTCTCGCTCCGGCCCACATTGGAACGGGGACCAGTGATCCTCGACTTCTTCCGTGGCGGGTGGTGCCCGTTCTGCTCGCTCGAGCTGCGTGCCTACCAGCAATTGATCGAATCGATCGAACACGCCGGGGCCTCGTTGCTCGCGATCTCGCCCGAGACCCCGCAACTGCTGCGAGAGACGGCCGAAGCGAACCAGCTGACCTTCCCCGTGCTCAGTGATCATCGCAACGAGGTCGCGCGCCGTTTCGGGCTCGTGTACACGCTGCCCGAGGCGCTTCGTACCCTCTACCTGTCCTTCGGGCTCGATCTCCCTTCCCGGCAGGAGACCTCGACCTTCGAGCTGCCCGTTCCCGCCACCTATCTGGTCGACACCGACGGCGTGATCCGCCGCGCCTTCCACGACATCGACCCTTCCCACCGCGGGGAACCCCAGGACTTCATCGACGCACTGCGCGATCTGAGAACGGGCTGAGACCGACTCCGACGGCGCTTCATCGCGCCTCGACGAACGCTTCATCGAAGGCCAAAACGAAGCACGGTCGATCCGTGGTTCAGTCGGAGGCGCTCACGGCCTCCGCCAGGAGGTCCGTCTCCAACCACCCAGGAGTCACCACACATGAACCCTTCGCGCACGTTCCGTACGGCGCTGCTCCTCGCACTCGGTCTGCTGATCGTGGCCGGGCCGGCCTCGGCACAGACCGATCGACTGACCATCTTCCACAACAATGACGGTGAATCGCAGCTACTGCCGACCGGCGACACCGGCGGCATTGCTCGCTTCGTCGCGACCCTCGACCGTGAGCGTGGGCTCGTCCCGGCCGGTGAAGGTCGGATCACGGTCAGCTCGGGCGACAACTTCCTCCCGGGCCCCGAGTTCAACGCCAGCTTCTCGAACGGCATCCCGTTCTTCGACACCCTGGCCATCGAGTCGATCGGCTACGATGCCCTGACGCTGGGCAATCACGACTTCGACTTCGGTCCCGACACGCTGGCCGACTTCTTCGCCGGGTTCGTGAACGCACCCCAGTACGTGTCCGCCAATCTCGACTTCGGCGCCGAACCCGCGCTGCAGGCATTGGTGTCGGCCGGTACGATCGCCCGGAGCACGGTGGTGAACACCGCGATCGGTGACGTCGGGATCATCGGTGCGACCACCCCGAACATTCGATTCATCAGCGCACCCCGGAACGTGATCATCGGTGCCGTGGTGCCGGCCATCGAGGCCGAGATCTCGGCCCTGCAGGGCGCAGGGGTCGACAAGATCCTGCTGATCAGCCATCTGCAGGGGCTGGCCGAGGAGATCTCCGTGGTCGGCCAACTCCGGGACATCGATGCGGTCGTGGCCGGTGGTGGCGACGAATTGCTCGCCAACCCGGGCAACACCCTGCTCCCGGGCGATGTGGCGGCCGCCCCC
>DATFKK010000021.1 GCA_035268685.1 Candidatus Krumholzibacteriia bacterium
TCGGTGTTCCTCTTCTTCTAGCGCGCCGACGGCCAGGGCGTCCGGTCGGCGTGGGGGATGACGCGCGGCGCTCTTGTCGCGATACTGGCGGGTGTGGGAACAGTGCACCCGTGTCCCGATCACGAGGTCCTCGCATGCCACGACCGAGACCCCGGCCCTCCGCCCGCATCGATGCCGACCCGGCCGCACCGGCTGCGATGCCCGCGCCGTCGGCCGCGAGCGAGTGGTACGTGAACGACTGGCTCGACTTCAGGATCTGCAAGCCTCGGGGCTGGCACTTCGTCGTGAACGCCGACTACCACGAGCAGATGCGGAAGCAGGAGGACAATCCGTCCGCGGGAGGGGACCTGCTGGGCTACCTCCACGAACTGTCCGGAGACCCCCTCCTGGTGATCGCGAAGTACGGAGCGCACGAGGACTTCGGGCCTCGTGAGGCCGTGTGCCCGGCGATCCACGTCTACGCCAGCCCCCTGGAGCGCCCCGATGTCCTCGCCGAGGCGCGCGAGACCGAGCGGGCCTTCCGCCGCCTGCACCACGGCTACGAGCGGACCGCGGCGGTCCGGCCGATGAAGGTGGGAGGAGTGCCGGGAGCCGGCTTCGCCTACCGCTACGTGATGGGCGAGGATGCGATGCTCCCCGTGCACGTCCAGGCGCGGATGGCCCACGGACGGGCCATGCACTTCTCGATCGGCATGTCCGGCCCTCCCGACGGACCCGAGCGGGCCGACACGGAGTTCGCCATGGCCTGGGCCTCACTGCGGATCGGGGCCTGAGCACCGATGAAGATCGCCCTCGTCGTCGTCGCCGCCGCTCTGTTCGTGATCGTGGCCACCGTGGTGCTGTTCCGGTCGACCCGGGCCGACCTGCCGGCGCCGGCGAGCATGGCCACCCTGCCCGACGCCCTCGACATCCATCTCGCCGCGCGGGAGGCTCGCTTCGACGACCTGCGCGCGGGCGCCGAGAAGAAGATCGTATGGCACGATCCGACCACGAAGCGTCGAACGCCGCTGGCCATCGTCTACCTCCACGGTTTCTCGGCGACCCGGCGCGAGGCGTTCCCGTTGGCCGAGACGGTCGCCGATTCGCTCGGCGCCAACCTCTTCCTCACGCGGCTGAGCGGACACGGGCGCGACGGTGAGGCCATGGCCGAGGCCACGGTGGCCGACTGGTTGGCCGACGTGCGCGAAGCGATGGCGGTGGCCGCACGGCTCGGGGAACGCACGGTGCTCGTGGGTCTGTCGACCGGTGGGACCCTGGCGGTGTGGGCCGCGACACGGCCGGACTGGAAGGACCAGCTCGAGGCGCTCGTCCTGATCTCACCGAACCTCGGTCCGCGCGACGTGCGGGCCGGGCTGCTGCTGTGGCCGGGCGGACTCACGCTCACCCGATGGATCCAGGGCCCGGAGCGCGCGTGGGAGCCGCAGAACGAGCAGCACGCTGCGCACTGGACCACGCGTTACCCGGTCGAGGCGGTGGCCACGATGATGCGCCTGGTGACGGGGGTACGGCGGCTCGATCCGAGCGAGATCGTCACGCCGGTGCTGCTGCTGCATTCCGACCGCGACACGGTGATCCGTGTGGATCGGGCGATCGACGTCTTCGACAGAATGGAATCCGACCGCAGCGAACGGGTCGTCGTCTCCGGCGTGGGCGACGAGGACGGGCACGTCCTCGCCGGTGACGTCCTGTCGCCGGGGACGACCGATCAGGTCGTCCGCGCGATCGTCGGGTTCGTGCGCGGGGACTCGACGCGGGACTGAGCGGTCAGAACAGTTCGATCTCGCCCTGGTCCATGTGTTCCTGGCCGACACGGCGGTGGGTTCCGGCCCACTCCTCGCGCATCTTCCCGATCGCCTCGCCCAGCTCGAGAAGCCGTTCGGCGAAGCGCCGCATCTCGTCGGCGTCGGCGTCACGCAGGTTCACGGCCGTGTCCTGGATCTGCTCGCTCAGGTCGTCGAGACGGTCGAGGCGGCCGAGGATCTCGTCGGCGAGCTGGTTGACGAGGTCGTCGACCTGCAGGGACTGCAGGACCACCGAGAGGGCATCGCCCATGCGGCGGCCCAGGTCGTGGACGTGTTCACCGTCGAGCTCCGCCGGCTCGACCTCGATACCCGAGCGCGACGCCAATGTGGCCAGACGTTCCCGCAGGTGGCGACGGATCTCCGACGGGCCCCGCTCGTCGTCGAGGTCGGTCATCACGGCCTGCAGGATGTCGGCGGTGTCCTGGACGAAGTGCTTGAGGCCGGCCCGCGCCAGGCGGCGGTCGACGTCCTCGTGGCCGAGGACGGACTCGATCAGGCGTTCGGTGGCGTCGCTGGTGAGCGAGCGGATCTGCTCGAGCGATTGGCGCACGCCGCGGGTCTGGTCGCCGGTGGCCGGCTGGAGTTCCTCGCTCAGGGTGGCGAAGGCCACCGATGGCGAGCGCCGGTGGTCGTCAGAAGAGTTCGGCATCGCCCCAGTCCATCTGCTGCTGTTCCACCGGTTGGTGGGACAAGGTGTCGAAGAGTCCGTGCTTCGCGCGAAGGGTCCGGGCGAGCTGCTCGACGGTGGCCTCGGCCTGGCCCAGGCTCGTCGGATCGGACAGTTTCCAGGTCTCGTCGCTGAAGGTCTCGGCCGCGTACAGGCGCAGGAGATTGGTGCGTTGGCTCACATGCTCGATCAACTGACGCACCATGTCCTCGAACTGCAGGGCCGTGATCGCCAGACCGACCTCGTTGCCGATGTTGCCGGCGATCGCCTCGACCTCGGCCATGGTCGACTTGGCGTGTTCGTTGATCTCGTGCAGGTCCTGCAGCATGGTGTCGATCTCGGACTTCGAGGCCAGGGCCGACTGCATGTCCTCGCCGGCCATGGTCTCCATGATCTCTCGAGCCTGGTTGATCGAGGTGTGCGAGCCCTCGACCAGTGAGCGGATCTCGTCGGCGAAGCCGTGGCTGTCGGCGGCGAGCTTGCGGACTTCGTCGGCGACCACCATGAAGCCCCGCCCGGCGCTACCGGCACGCGCGGCCTCGATGTTCGCGTTCAGCGCGAGCAGGCGGGTGCGCTCGGCGATGTTCTGCACTTCACCGATTCGTCCCGCCACCTGGTCCATCTGTCCGCTGATGTCCTGGATCCGGCGGACCATGTCCTGACTCTGCTGTGAGATCGCCGAGATCTGGTCGACGAAGGCGCCGACGAGGCGGTTGTTCTCCTGGGCGAACTCCTCGAGGCTCACCCGGCGGGATCCGTCGTCGCTCTCGTCGCTCATGATCGAGCGTACCTTCGTCAGCTGCATCTGGGTGCCCTCGTTCATGCCCGTGAAGCTGGCGCCGAGCTTGCCGACCGCGTCCCCGATCAATCCGCGGACCTGCTCGAGCTCCTGCTGGACCAGCGACACCTGCTCGATCTGCGGGCTCATCAGCTCCCAGAGGAGCATGAACGTAGCGGGACAGAAGCCTTCGTGGTCGTGATCGTCGGCCTTCACGCGCGGTCGTCCGTCGGGTTCGTCGGCGCCCGATCCGACGTGTGAGATCCATCCTCCGAATGCCAACGTGGCCACCCCGCTTCCGCCGGCGGCCACCAGCCAGGTGGGGCTCCCGAACAGGAACAGGAGCAGCGGCGTCGCACCGAGTACGACCATGAGCGAGAGGCGGATCCACCGTCCACGAACGGACGCGTCCGCAACGGCGAAAGGGGAGGGATGGGGTGGCCAGCGCAACATGATGTCAGACCTCGATGGATCGGAAGGTCGTCGTCGAGTCCAGGGTGCGTGCACGGTCGAGGATCGTGGCGCACATCGAACCCAGGGGGGGCGGTTCGTCGGTCGCGGCCGGGCGATGGGTGGATGCAGACATGTCCCGGACGGAACTCGTGGCCCCGTCCTGGGCCAGGGTCGCCGACCCGGTGTGCTTCGTCTCGATCAGGTCCGTCGCACCGTCACCGACGGAATCCCGCGTCTCCCGCAGTATCTGTCGAACCAGGGCCGAGTCGTCGACGATCAGGACACGTGTGGTCATCGTGTTCACGTCCCTCAGAAGAGCTCGACGGCGCCGCCGACGGGTTTGCGATCGATCGTGCGGCGGTAGTTCTCCTCGCGCTTCACGACCTCGCTCTCGACCTGCTTCAGTCTCTTGACCTGCACCCTCCCCGAATGGGGTTCGTAGTAGAGCTTGCGCGGGAAGCGATCGCCGACGTCCTCGGCCGAGACACGGAAGCCCTCGATCTGCAGGAACTCACGCACGAAGGCGATGTTCTTGCCGCCGATGTCGGCCATCGAACTGAGGATCTTTCCGCCGCCGAAGATCTTGACCTCGAGCCGATCGCGACTCCCGCCGTGCTTGAGGATGTCGTTGATCATGTTCTCCATCGCGTAGGTGCCGTACCGGTTCGCGGCCGACGCGCTGCGCGCCACGTGGCGGGCCAGGCTCGCCGGGTCGTCGTTGGCGGGCAGCATGAAGTGGTTCATGCCGCCGACACCCAGCACGGTGTCGCGCACGCAGGCCGACACGCAGGAACCGAGCACCGTCATGATCAGGTGATCCTCGGTCGTGACGTAGTACTCGCCCGGATTCAGCTTCGCGGCGAAGCGACCGTAGCGGCGGTCCCAGTAGAAGCCGATGTGTTCGAAACCCCGCAGTGGGCGCGGCGGACTCGGAGCCGGGGCAGTGGCGTGCGCGTTCATCGGTGGACCGCCTTCCGATCGCGGCTGCGGCCGGGAATCCGGGTGGGGCGGTCGTCGATCAGGGTCTTGATCTCCCTGGCCGTGTCCGCACTACGGCCGGCGAGATCGCGGGCCTCGGCGGCGACCACCGCGAAGCCAGGGCCCCGCTCGCCGGCTCGTGCGGTCTCGACGGCGGCGTTCAGCGCCAGCAGGTTGGTCCGGAATGCGATGTCGTCGGCTGCGCTCGTGATGCTGGCCGCTGCCTGGCGCGTGGGCTCGACCACGGAGTCGAGCAGACGGTTGACCCCCGCGGCCAGGTTCTTCGTGGAGCCGACGTAGCGGTCGGGATCGATGCGTCGGTCCAGCCGTCCGGCCACGGCGTTCTCGATCAGGGCCTGGATCTCCCGTTCGGCGTCGACCTGGTCGCTGACGTCGCTCCACTCGTTGCAGATGCCCAGATACCGGCCTTCGTCGTCGAGGACGGCGGTCACGTTCAGGTCGAAGACCAGTGGGCCGACCTGGACGCGGGCGCGGTGGGGGAGGCTCGACGGATCGCGCAGCAGCGCGCGCACCCCTTCGAGATCGGCGTGGAAGGCGTCGATGTCGAAACCGACGAGACGATCGATGTCGAGTTGCGGACACACGCGCTTCAAGGCGGCTTCGTGGCGACGAAGGGTACGGACGGTGGCCTGGTTCACGTAGGTGATGTTCAGCTCGGGGTCGCAGATCACGATGTTCGTGCTCGCCCCGTCGACGGCGGCGCGCAGCCGAGTCGCCTCGATGTCGGCCGCACGTTGCCAGCGGTCGGGCTCGGGTCCGGGCACGCTGAGCGACGCGACCAGTCCGGCGATCTCGGTCGCGAGCGTGCGCAGGTGGGCCGGGCGGAGGCCGACGGCGTGCAGGGTCGGGGCCCAGTCCCGGACCAGTTCCTCGAGCCGGTGCGGATGGTCCAGGGCCTCGGCGGCCAGACCCACGGCCGTACGGAGGCGCTCGACGGCGACCGGCTCGACGTCGACGGCGGGAGCCACCGCACGGACCCGTTCCACCAGGTGTCCGGCCAGAGTTCCGAGGCGGTCCGTCGGGACCACGTCGAACGAAGCGGTGTCGAGCAAGCGCGACGGATCGAGCAGGACGAGCATGCGGTCGTCGACGATCCCCAGTCCCGAGACGACATCGAGGTCGGCACTCGCCCCGAAGTCGGGCGCGGGCTCGATCGCTTCGCGGTCGAGATCCCGGACGTCGTTCACCGCGTCGACGACCACGCCGATCACGCGCTCGCCGATCGCGTCGGCGTGTACGCGCAGGACGATGTTCACCGTGGTCGGTCCGTAGACCGTGGGCTCCAGGCCGAAGCGGGCACGGAGGTCGACGATCGGCACGATCGTTCCCCGTAGCTCGATCACGCCCTTCACGAAGTCGGGGGTGTTCGGCAGGGGCTTGGCGTCCTCCCAGCCCTTGATCTCCTGTACGTGCACGATGTCGACGCAGTACTCCTCGCCGGCGAGCACGAAGGTCAACACCTTCATGTCGTCTTCACGTCGGACCATGGGGCCGCGTTCGTCGAATGCCCGCACCGAGGCCATCGGGTCCTCGTGGCGTCCGGCGACCACGGAGCGGTCGACGCGAGAGTCCGTGCCGTGGGGGCGGGAGCGTGCGACGTCGATCATCATCGAACTACCCCAGCACCTTCTTGATCACCGCGAGTAGCTGCTCGGGGTTGAAGGGCTTGACCAGCCAACCCGTGGCCCCGGCCTGACGGCCGTCGCTCTTACGGCCGTCCCCCGATTCGGTGGTGAGCACCAGCATCGGCGTGAACTTGTAGCTGGGCAGCTGACGCAGCTCCTTGATCAACGTGATGCCGTCCATGTTCGGCATGTTCACGTCGGTCAGGACCAGGTTGAAGTTTCCGGTCTTGGCCAGGTCGAGGGCCTGCACGCCGTCTTCTGCTTCGGTCACGGTGTGGCCGGCGCTCTGGAGCGTGACCGTCACCATCTGGCGCAACGAGCGCGAGTCGTCGACCGCGAGAATCGTCGCCATGGTCTACTCTTCTCCCGATTGCGGGGTGATCGTGGCCGGGGGATCCGTCCCCGCGGCCCGCGCGAACGCCGGCTCGAACCCGAGCGTGGCGAATGTCGAAGCGAGACGTCCGCGTCTCCTTGGTCTCGTCCGGTGGGTATCGGAGGGCGTCCGGGAAATCTTGAACCCGGATCCTCCTCCCGAGGGGCGTTGACGTGGAGGTCGGAGCCCTTAGAGTCCGAACGCCGGAACCGGCGGGGCCTGGGTCGCCGTCGCACCCGGCAATTCCTTCCGGGAGACCGCTGTCATGTCCGACGAGCGAGCGATCGACACTCCCTTGCAGATGATCGGAGGCCGGGTCCGCCGTCGACCGACCTCGCCGGAGGCGAGCGCCGCTCTGCGTCGGCTCCGACGCCTGGGTGCGGCGGCCCTGATCATGCTCGCCGGGGGGTGGCTGCCGGGGATCTGGAGCCATCTCGTCGGCGCGTCCGCCGGTGCCGTCCTGATCGTCGAACTCGTCCGGATGCATCGTCCGCACGTGCTGGCCCCGCGGGTGTGGACCGCCGGCCTGGCGATCGCGGGGGCACCGCTGCTGGTTCCGGGAGCCTCGGACGTCGGCCGCGTGCTGTTCTCCACGGCGATCGTGGTGTTCCTGCTGCTGCGGCGACACCGTGTCCTGGGTGTTCTTCCGTCCTGGCACCGGGCGCTGGTCTTCGGCGGGTGTGTCGGTGCGATCGTACTGATGGTCCTCGTCCCCGATCTGCGTGAGGTCCGCGGCTGGTTCGGCGAGATCCTGCACGGTGTGCACGGGAGTGCCCGGCTGACGCTGGTGGTGGCCGCGGCCCTGACCGCGGTCCATCTGTTCCTGGGCATCCGCCTGCACTTCCTGCGACTGCGTCCGAAGCTGGCCGTGGCCGGCTTCCTGATCGCGGCCGTACCCGTGGTCCTGCTGGCCGCGTTGGCGGTGGTGGTCGTCTACGGCGTGGTGGGCAGTAGCACGAGTTCCCACGCACAGTCGGTGCTCGCCGGCTGGCTCGACCGTGTGGCAACGGGAGAACTGCACGGTCCGGGACCCTTCGAGGAAGGTTTCGGCGCGGTCGGAATCGCGGCGGAGATCGAGAGCCCGGCTCCGCCGCCCTGGCGCGACGAACTGGCCGACGCGATCGAGCACTCCGGCTTCGGCCCCGTTCCGGCGGGCCTGTGGGTCCGTCGGAACGGCGAGATCTGGGCCGTGCGGACCGGCGTGGACGAGGACGGGCAGCGCGTCCTGCTCGGCGGCCGACGGCTCGGACCGAAGAGCATCCAACGCCTGGCCGACCAGCTCGGCTGCGAGGTCGACCTGATGGGAGCGGTCGAGGATTCCGATCTGCATCTGACTCTCGGCGGGTCTCGTTCCGGCGGGATCCCGATCGGCGAGGGCGAGGGCCGCCTGCGGGCGAAGCCCCGGTCGGTGGACACCACGACGGAGTCTTCCCCGTGGACCGAGCAGTGGAGGATCTTCGGGGGAGCGACCTTCGAGGTCCACGATCTCGGAGGGGGGAGCCTCGACGCGACGGGTGCCCTGATCCGGCTACGGACCCGGCCCTCCGACCTGGTGGCGCTGGTCACCTCGGACGCGAACGTGGTGAATCAGATCGTCGGGGTCGCGCTGCTGGTGATCGCGGCCCTGTTCCTCATGCTCGAGGCCCTGGCGCTGTACTTCGGTCTGCGGATCGTGGGAGGGATCACCCTGGCCGTGAGCGGACTGCACCAGGCGATGCGGCGACTGGCCCGGGGCGATCTCGATACCCGCGTCGACCTGCCCAACCAGGACGAATTCGGTGACCTGGCCGAGGGCTTCAACGACATGACCCGGGCGATCCACGTGGCACAGGACCAGATCGTCGAGAAGCAACGACTCGAGCAGGAGATCGCGACCGCCCGCCGGATCCAGATCCGTCTGCTCCCCGAGTCGCTCCCCGAAGTGGAGGGCTACGAGATCGACGGCGGCAGTACGCCGAGCAAGCAGGTCGGTGGAGACTACTTCGACTTCATTCCGCTGCCCGACGGCCGGCTGGGCGTGGCCGTGGCCGACGTCAGCGGCAAGGGCATTCCGGCCGCGCTGCTCATGAGCAACCTCCAGGCGAGTCTGCAGGGACAGCTCCTGCACGAAGCGCAGGTGTCCGAGGTCGTCGAACGCATGAACGACCTGCTGGCCCGCAGCACCGACACGCACATGTTCGCGACCTTCTTCTACGGCGTGCTCGAACCCGCGACCGGTCGCGTGGTGGGGGTGAACGCGGGTCACGATCCGCCCCTCGTGGTGCGGGCCGACGGCACACTCGAGACCCTGCCCGCCGGCGGTCTGATCCTGGGGATGCTTCCCGGGCAGCGCTACACCGAGTGCAGCACGGTGCTCGCTCCGGGCGACAGCATGATCCTCTACACGGACGGGATCACCGAGGCGATGGGGCCGGGAACGCGGATTCCGGGACTGGACCTGCGGGCCCTGCCCGCGTCGACCGAGCCCACGATCGAGCGGCACGACCGCTCGATCGACGACGAGAACGGCGACGACGAAGAAGAGATCGTCACCAACTTCTTCGGCGAGGACCGGCTCCGCGAGATCGCGGTGGCACGACGCCACGAGAGCGCGGCGTCGATTCGCCGGGCGATCCTCGACGCGGTCTCTCGGCACGTGCGTGACGTTCCTCAGTCCGACGACGTGACGTTGGTGGTGATCAAGCGCCGGGCAGCCTGATCGTGGCGTATGCGGAGGTGCACCGTACGCGGATGCGCGGTCCGGCTCAGTGCCGGTCCGGTCGGTCCTCGCCGAGATCCAGTTCCTCTCGGACCAGCAACAACACGGCACTGTTCGGAACGATCAGGTAGTTCTCGCCCTCGAACTTGATCTCGACCGAGGCCTTCTTCAGGAACAGTGCCGTGTCGCCTTCGCGCGCCTGCAGCGGCACGTAGCGCGCCGAGGGCTCGCGCTTCTTCCACGGTTCGTCGTGGTCCATGGGCTCGGGCACGGGGATGCCCGGCCCCACCTTGATCACGCGACCGGACCGGACCTGCTGGTCGCTGACGGCCGTGGCCGGGAGGACGAGGCCGGTGTCCGTCCGTTCCTCGCCCTCCACGGGTTTGACCAGCAGCCGGTCGCCGACGACCAGCATGTGCTTGCGGATCGAGGCCATGGCCTACTTCACGCCATGGGTGAGCTTTCCGATCGGCTTGGCGA
This sequence comes from Candidatus Krumholzibacteriia bacterium, assembly GCA_035268685.1. NCBI lineage: Bacteria > Candidatus Krumholzibacteriota > Candidatus Krumholzibacteriia > Candidatus Krumholzibacteriia bacterium. Next base: position 9,876 of record DATFKK010000021.1, read on the forward strand.
AGAGCAGGAAGACCACGCCCGAACCGATCACGATCAGGGCAACCGTCGAGAACAACTGGTCCTGCGGCATGTCCTCGATGAAGCCCGCTACCAGACCTGCGATCAGGTTACCGAGCGCCGCACCCACGAACCACGTACCCATCATCTGACTCACGAGTCGCTGTGGCGCAAGCTTGGTGATCGAGCTCAATCCGATCGGGCTCAGGCACAACTCGCCCACGGTGTGCAGGAAGTAGGTCGTGACCAGCCACATCGGGCTGACCTTTCCCGCCTCGATGAACTGCGCGCCCCAGGCCAACACGAAGAAACCGCTGCCGAGCAGGACCAATCCCAGACCGAATTTGACTGGAATCGAGGGGTTGTACGCGCCGAGTCGCACCCAGAGCATTCCCATGACGGGAGCCAGGATGATGATGAACAGCGGATTGACGCTCTGCAGGAAGGTGGTCGGCATCTCCCAGCCGAAAATCACGCGGTCGGTGAAATTCTCGGCGAAGAGGTTCATGCTCGATCCGGCCTGTTCGAAGCCGCTCCAGAACATGGCCGCGCCCAGGAAGAGCAGGAAGATCACACCGATCCGTGCACGCTCCACGCCGTCCTTGCAGGCGAAGAAGGCCACGTAGACGAAGTAGAAGGCTGCGAGCACCAGGACGATGATTCCGGTGGACTGCGCGAATCCGACCAGGGTCAGCGGAAGGATGTCCGCAGCCGACAGGCCGATGATGACCGCGCTGAGAACCACGATGAAGACCACGCCCCACGTGAATTGCGACACGGCGCGTTTCACCGATGCGGGATCCGCGGCGTCGCCCTTGAGGTACCCCGCGTTGCCCATGTGCTTGCCACCGAGCACGTACTGCAGCAGACCGAAGGTCATGCCGACGCCGGCGGCGCCGAAGCCCAGGTGCCAGTTGACCTCCTCGCCGAGGTAACCGCAGATCAGGGGACCGAGCAATGCACCGAAGTTGATCCCCATGTAGAAGATCGAGAACCCGGCGTCACGGCGCGCCCCGCCCTCGGGATACAGATCCCCGACCACCGAACTCACGTTGGGCTTCAACAGGCCGGTGCCGAGCACGATCAGGAACATACCCAGGAAGAAGCTCGGATCGGTGGGCACGGCCATCGTGTAGTGGCCGGCGGCAATGATGATCCCGCCGATCAGGACGGCTCGGCGCTGACCGAAGATCTTGTCGGCCATCCACCCGCCGGGCAGTGCCAGAGCGTATACACCGAAGGTGTACAGACCATAGATCGCCGTCGCGGTCTCGGTCTCGAGGCCCATGCCGTGGCGCGCGGTGTCGGTCATGAAGAGGACCAGCAGCGCGCGCATGCCGTAGTAGCTGAAGCGCTCCCAGAACTCGGTGAAGAAGAGGGTCGCGAGGCCGCGGGGATGTCCGAAGAAGGAGTGATCGTCCGCGGCCGTTCGAGCGGTGGGTTCGGTCATGGAACGGCTTTCCTGACGGGGTCGGCCGGCTGACGTGGCCGGATCGAGGACACTCGCGGCAGTCTATCCCACCGATCGGTGCGGGGCAACGCTGCGAAACCTTGGTGGGATCAGCGGTTGCGTGATCCAGTGGGTTCACTCCGTCGGCGCGATCCAGGCGTCGACGCGACGGACGAGGCGTGGGTCGTCCAGCCGGGGACGCAGGGTCCGGAGTCGTTCGACGAGACTGTCGCGGACGGCTCCGGTCACTGACGACGGCCGCGAGGGAGTGCCCAATCGTTCCAGCAGGGATTCGACCTCGCGGGTGACGGGATCGATCGAGGTGGCCTCGTCGACGCTTCTCGGCGGCGCCATTCGCCGGACTTCAGGTGCCCGGAGCGCTTCCCCGGTCGTTCCCGGGTCGCCCACGTTCGGATCCGCTGGCGGTTCGACCTCGTGCAGGAAGAACAGTCCGGCCAGGCCCGCGGCCACTGCGAGCGGCGCCGCGATCCGCCACCACGGAAGGCGATCCCGGTGACGGCGAACGCGGATGCGGTCCACGACCGCCTTCCGATCGAGTTCGGCCGCGACGTCGTCCTCGCCGTGCTCGCGGTCATCGCTCGCCCGCACCAGATCGTCGACACGCTCGGCCCACGCATCGGCGGGTCCGTCGCCGGTGGGGCGGGCCTCGTCGCCGCCGAGGCCCTCGGCGATCTCACGTTCGGAACGATTCCGGTTCACGGCGTGCCCTCCTCCGGTGCTCGCGGATCGCCGTAGCGTTCCGCCAGACGGATCGCGATCCGCGCGCGGGCGCGGGACAGTCGGGAGAGGACCGTTCCCAGCGGCAGATCCAGCGCGGTCGCGATCTCCGTCGTGCTCATCTCCTCGACCGCGCGCAGCCGCAGGACCAGGGCCCAGCCCGCGGGGAGATCGGCGAGCGCGCGCTCGACCTCGGCGAGCATCTCGGCGTCGTCCACGGCCCGCGGGGCGTCGGCCGGGACGGCGATCGCTTCCAGCCACGGCTCGGCGTCGTCCACCTCGTCGCGCCGCGACGCGCTCCGGCGACGGTCGAGCGCGAGGTTCACGCCGATCCGCGCGACCCAGGGTTCGAAGCATCGCTCCGGATCGAAGTCCTCGAGCCGTTCCCAGGCGCGGACGAAGGTGTCCTGCACCAGATCGTCGAGCGCGTCGTCGTCGCCGGCGACGTACCGCCGCAGACGCATCCGGAGCCACGACGACAGACGCAGGACGACCGCGCCGTAGGCATCGGGGTCGCCGCCGCGAGCCCGCAGGACGAAGTCGTGCAGATCGGTGTCGTCGGTCGCGGCCACGGTCCGGCTCCGGTAGTTCGACGCATGGCCCTCCGACCGGGAGTACGCCGTGCGCCGTGGTTCCATTCCCGTCATCCTGCCACCGGGACGCCGCGACGACCAGCGGCGAAGCGGGCGACGCTGGAATCGGGTGTGCGTTTCTCCTAGAATCGCGCTCCGACGCGGCCGTCGTGTTCCCGCCGGCGCGACGTGTTCCGCGGAGTCTCGCCGAAAGGAGGGCCCATGGCGCAACCACGCCGTGCCCCGTTGCCTCGCAACGCCGCCGAGGAAGCCCCCATCCGCTTCGGATGTTCCTCGTTCTCGTCCGACGACTGGGTCGGTCCGTTCTATCCCGCCGGCACCCAGCCCCGTGACTTCCTGCGGGTCTACGCCCAGCACTTCGACACCGTCGAGGTCGACGCCACCTACTACGCGATTCCGAAGGCGAGCATCGTCGACGGATGGGTCGACAAGACCCCCGAGGGCTTCCTGCTCAGCGCGAAGTTCCCGAAGTCGATCTGCCACGCGGGCGAGGGGCCACGGCCGGACGGCGGGAAGGTCCTCGTTCCCGAACACACCTTCGGCGAGCGCGACGCCTTCCTCGACGTGATGTCCCGCATGGGCGATCGACTGGGACCGCTGGTGCTGCAGTTCCCGTACTTCGGCAAGGCGGTCTTCGCCGACCCCCGTGAATTCCTCCAGCGTCTCGACCACTTCCTCGACGAGTTGCCCGGCGAGTTCGAGTACGCCGTCGAGATCCGCAATCGCTCGTGGGTCGGTCCCGACCTCGCGCACCTGCTGCGCCGCCATCGGGTGACCATGGTGCTGGTCGACCAGGCGTGGATGCCGCACGCCGACGAGGTCGAGCAACGTTTCGACCCCGTCACCGGCCCGCGGATGTACGTGCGTCTGCTCGGCGACCGCAAGGAGATCGAGGCGATCACGAAGACCTGGGACACCGAGGTCATCGACCGGCGCGAGCGCTTGCAGCGCTGGGCCACGTTCCTGAGCCGGCACGTCCGGCAGGGCCGGAACGCGCTGGTGTACGTGAACAACCACTATGCCGGTCACGCGCCGACCACGGTTCGACGGCTGATGGAGATGGTCGACCGCGAGATGCAGGAGAGCGGCGACTGACGGGAGTTCGCCGAGCGGGCTGCGTGCGGGGCCTTACTTACTCCTTTTGTTCACGTCTGCGCCGGCGAATCCGGCCGCAGGGGCGAGAAGTGGGCACGGGATGTGTCGCAACCGCAGCGGCTTCGGGTACACTTCGAAGTGGGATGGTGGTGAATCGGCGAGATCACGCCGTCCCGGACGCGGGGTCTGTGGCTGCACGGTTCCTCGTATGGTCGCAGAGCGGGAGACGCGGACCGGTGTCGGGAATGAGTCGCTTCCCGGTGTCGTTCCGGCTCCCGCCCCGCGTCGAGATCCCCACCCGCTCGCCGGCTCCGATGGATCACAGAACCCCGTCTTGTGGCCGGGCGGGCCTCTGCTAGCGTGCCGGCGGTCTTTCGCGGGTACCCTCTTGCCGGAGGTGGGGGCATGGCCACCGACTCCACGATCTCCGTTCCCCGGGTGCGTCCCGAACACGTCCACGACGTCATCGGCGGGTCGATGCTCGCCGACGGGATGCCCTTCGTCGTCGACCTCGACGAGAGCTCGGGCAGCCGATTGCACGACGCGCTGAGCGGTCGCGACTACCTCGACTTCTTCAACTACTTCGCGACCCAGCCTCTCGGTCACAACCATCCGGCGATGGTCGATCCCGAGTTCGTGGCCCACCTCGGGCGGGTGGCGATCACCAACCCGAGCAACAGCGACTTCTACACCGAGGAGATGGCGGCCTTCGTGCAGACCCTGCACGACACGGCGCAGCCCGCGTCGTTGCCGCACCTCTTCTTCGTGGCCGGCGGATCGCTCGCGGTGGAGAACGGCCTCAAGGCGGCCTTCGACTGGAAGTTCCAGAAGCGGGCCGCCCGCGGTCTGCCCGACGACGAGAACCTGTCGATCCTGCACTTCCGCCACGCCTTCCACGGCCGCAGTGGATACACAATGAGCCTGACGAACACGGATCCGCACAAGACCAAGTGGTTCCCGAAGTTCGACTGGCCGCGCGTGGACGCGGCGCCGATCACCTTCCCGCTCTCCGATCATCTCGCCGAGGTCGAAGAGGCCGAGCAACGTTCGCTCGCGCAGATCCGCGAGGCGGTGGAGCGCGACGGCGATCGCATCGCCGGGCTGATCATCGAGCCGATCCAGGGCGAGGGCGGCGACAACCACTTCCGGCCGGAGTTCCTGCAGGCCCTGCGCGCGGTGTGCGACGAACACGAGATGCTGATGATCGTCGACGAGGTGCAGACGGGAACCGGCACCACCGGACGGTGGTGGGCCTACCAGCACCACGGCATCGAGCCCGACGTGCTGTGCTTCGGCAAGCGCATGCAGGTGTGCGGGATCCTGGCCGGTGCAAGGCTCGACGACGTCGAGGGGGTGTTCCGGTCGAGCAGTCGGATCAACTCGACCTGGGGTGGCAACCTGGTCGACATGGTCCGCGCCACGCGCTATCTGCAGGTGATCGAGGCCGAGCAATTGGTGGAGAACGCGGCGACGGTCGGCACACACTTCCTGCGCGGACTGAACACGTTGCAGGACGAGTTCGGGGGGCTGTTGTCGAACGTTCGCGGGCGGGGACTGTTCATCGCGTTCACCCTGCCCGATCGCGTCACGCGCGGAAGCGTCCTCGCCCGGTGCCAGGAGGAAGGTCTCCTGCTGCTTCCGTCGGGGCCTCGGTCGATCCGGGCGCGGCCGCCCCTGAGCGTCACCGTCGACGAGGCCGACGAGGCGGTGTCGATCCTGCGCAGGGTCCTCGCGCGTGTGTGATCGTGATCGCGTGGCGGCGGTACGGACTCAGACCCCGTGTCGCCGCCACAGCAGGATCGCCAGCACGACCATGATCCACTCGAAGACGTAGGGTCCGATCGCGCCACCGATCGAGAAGCCGCTGCGTACGAGCACGATCGTGCGGAACAGCACCAGTCCGCCGTAGAGGAAGGTGGCGAAGCCCAGGGCCGGGCCGTGCCAGGCCGGGCGCAGGGCCGCCATGGCGAAGAAGACCGCGAAGGCGGCCTCGATCCCGCCGTACACCGCCACGTACTCGGCCTGACCCTTCCAGCCGTCGAGCTCGAAGCCGAGGAATCGGGCAGTCTGCTCGGGGCGGATCGTGCACCAGACCGCGAAGACCGTGTAGGCGACGGCGTTGAACCAGAAGTAGGCGAGGGTCATGCGGGCCTCCGGGGCGCTGGGGGCACCGATCCGGTCTTCGTCGGGGCGACGGTCGAGACGATCGCTCGCCGCGCGACCATGGTCCTCGGCCCCCCTCCGCGTCAAGGCTCCGGCGGGTCGAGCCCGATCGTGCCGCCCGCGCCGTGGACGGGCTGGAAGCCGAGACGGCGGCGCACCGCGTAGGCCGCCACGCCGAAGGCCACGGCCACGTTGAGCGATTGCTTGGTGCCGAACATGGGAAGGTGGGCGGTGGTGTCGCAGGCCATGCGTGTGGCCTCGCTCACGCCTTCGGTCTCGTGACCGACCACCAGGGCGACGGGCGGGCGGAGCTTCAGCGTCTCCAGCTCGACGCTCGCCGGCGCGCGCTCGAGCGCGATCACCTGGAAGCCTGCCGAGCGCAGCGCCTCGCAGGCCTCGCGAGCCTTCGACCAGTACTCCCACGGGACCGCCTGCTCGGCGCCGAGAGCCGTCTTGCTGATCTCGGCGCGCGGAGGATGGGCGGTGAAACCGCAGAGCACCAGACGGTGCACGCCGGCACCGTCGGCGCTGCGGAACATCGAGCCGACGTTCCAAAGGCTGCGCACGTTCTCGATCACGCCGACCACCGGTGGCAGCGGCGCGCGTGGGCGTCGGGGATCCATGGGGCGGAGTGTACGGTGGCCGTGGGGGTGAGGCCACCGCGGTCCCGTGTTACCTTCTCGCTCTCCGTCGAACTCCCCCTTCCGCCCGGCCGTGTCCCATGATCCAGAGTCCTTCTGCGAAGCCGCATCCGCGCGCCGTCGGCATGATCTCCGGCGGCCTCGACAGCACCCTGGCCACTGCCCTCGTGCAGAGGCAGGGCGTCGACGTGGTCGCCGTGAACTTCTCCACCGGCTTCTGCCGGGCCGACCACAAGCGCCAGGTGCGGCGTCCCGGTACCGACCCCTCGAAACTGCGGAACGAGGCCCTGCGCCTCGGCGCCGACTTCGAGGTGCCCGTGCACGTGATCGACATCGCGGGGGACTACCTCGACGTCCTGCGCCACCCGAAGCACGGCTACGGGAAGAACGCCAACCCCTGTATCGACTGCCGGACGATGATGATGGGCCGCGCACGCACGTTCATGGAGGAGATCGGCGCCGATTTCGTGTTCACCGGCGAGGTCCTCGGGCAGCGACCCAAGAGCCAGACCCGCCGCGCCATGAACATCGTGGCCGAGGAGAGCGGTCTCGGTGATCGCCTCGTGCGGCCGCTGTCGGCCCGCGCGCTTGCGCCCACCCTGCCCGAGCGCGAGGGCTGGCTGGATCGCGCGGAGCTGTTGGCCCTCACCGGACGCGACCGCAATCCGCAGCTGCGTCTGGCCCGCGAGCTGGGTCTCGACGACACACCCCAGCCGGCGGGTGGATGCTGCGCGCTCACCGACGAGGGCTACTCGAATCGCGTGTTCGACCTGTTCCAGCACGGACGCCGCGAAGACGTCGACCACGACGACCTGCTCCTGTGCAAGGTCGGCCGTCACTTCCGCCTTTCGGCCAACGCCAAGCTGGTGGTGGCACGCTTCGAGGACGAGAACCGCTTCCTGGAGACCTGGAGCGGCGAGCGCCCTCGCCTGCACGTCCGCGACCACGTCGGGCCGGTGGCGGTCTTCGATCTCGCTCCCGGCGCGCCGCTCGATCCCTTCGACCTGGAACGCGCGGCGGCGATCACCGCGCGCTACTCGAAGGGCAAGCGCGAGCCGGTGGTCACGGTCGAGGTCGAGGGCGGCGACGGCCCGCGGGCGCTGCGGGTGGAACCCCTCGCGCCCGAGGCCGTCGAGGCCTGGATGTTGCGATGAGCGCCGGCCGAGGACGGACCCTGGACACCCGGGGCGACCTGTGCCCGCAGCCGATCATCGATCTGGCCGCGGAGATCACGGCGCTGCCGGCCGGAGCCGAACTCGTGGTGCTGAGCGACGACGCGGCCTTCCCCGCCGACGTCCGGGCATGGTGTGCCGGGACCGGGCACGATCTGCTCGCGCTCGACCGGCACGACCGCGAGTTCACCGCCCGCATCCGCAAGCGGGAGTCCTGATCCGGAGTCCGTCCTGGCGGCGTCGGGTGGCGTCGTCGAGGAATTCTCGACCGGGTGCGGTCGACCAGGGACGGGACCAGGACATGCAGAAGAATTCGCTCTCGTTGTGCATGATCGTCAAGGACGCCGAGGACACCGTCGGACGCGCGATCAAGAGTGCGCTGGCCGTCGTCGACGAGGTCGTCGTCGTCGACACCGGATCCACCGACAACACGCGGCTGATCGTGGAGGGCTACGGTGCCCGGGTGATCGATCACCACTGGCACGACGACTTCTCGGCCGCGCGCAACGCCGGCCTGTCGGCGGCCTACGGCGACTGGATCCTGATCCTCGACGCCGACGAGGTGCTCGAGACGATCCGTCCCGTGGAGATCGGGCGGCTGCTGGCCGACGAGGACGCCGTGGCCTACTACGCGCGGCTGCGTGACGAGAGTTCGGGGCGCGGTTCGACGGTGCACGACAAGGTGCGCCTGTTCCGCAACCATCCCGACATCCGCTTCCGTTATCCGATCCACGAGCAGGTCACGCCGTCCATCGCGCAGATCGCCCAACGCACGGGCGGGGAGTTCCTCCCGAGCCCGTTGTCGATCGTCCACTACGGCAGTCCCGACGACGACGACAAGAGCACCCGGGCCCGCAATCAGCGCCTGCTCCACCGTGCCATCGACCAGTACCCCGACGAACCCTACTTCCGCTACCGCCTGGCCTGCGAGATCGCGGTGCACCTCGAGGAGAAGGTTCTGCCGGTGAAGGGTTTCCGGCAGATGATGTCGGAACTGCAGGCCGCGATCACCCAGGTGCGCGGTTTCGACGAGAGGCGGCGCGCCCATGTCGGCTACGGCCCGGATCTCTACGCCCGCACGGCCGCGGCCGAACTCGCAGACGGCCGCCCGCTGGACGCTCTGGACACCTGCGCCGAGGGACTCGACCGATTCGGAGAGGGATCACTCCTGCGCTTCACCCAGGGTCGGGCCCTGCTCGCCGCCGCCGAGGTCCAGCCGGGCGAGGCGGCCGACGAGTTCCGCGCGGCCGGTGCTGCTCGCATGCACCTGATGCTGGAGCGCGATGCGAGTCTGGAGCCGGCACCGATCGGCAATGCCTACTTCGAGGTCTACCCGCACCGTTATCTCGGAGCGGCCGCTCTGGCCGCCGGCGAGATCGTCGAAGCGCGCGATCACTTCCGGACGGCCCTCTCGAACGATCCCGACTACACGGGAGCCCTGTGTGGACTCGCCCGCGTCGCCGAGGCCGAGGGGCGTGTTCGCGACGCGCTGCAGGTCTACCTCAAGGCACTGTCGATCAACGAGGACGAGATCGACGCGTGGATCGGCGGAGCCGAGGTCCTGATCGGGCTGGGTTTCGACGACAACGCGCGGTCGTGGCTGCAGAAGCTGTCGAACTCCGTGCCCGAGGAGCCGCGGGTCGAGCAGTTGTTGACGCGCATCGAGGGTGTGCCGGCGGTGAGTCGGGCCTGAGCCGCGCTCAGGACGTCACCGTGACGCCGGTCATCTCTGCACTCACGCTCCACAGTCGTTCCTGGGCGTCCACGTCGCGGGCCCGGGGTACCGGATCGACCCGGCGCCGGTCGACGAAGTAGCCACCGTTGTGCACCTCGATCCCCGGCGCCTCGGACAACCACACCGCGGTGTCGGCTCCTCGCTCCGGAGACCGGATGAACGGCCGCACCAGCTTCATGCCGAGGCGCAGCCATCCGCCGTTGTTCGCCGCGAAGCCGGTGCCCACGAAGCCGGGGTGCATGGAGTAGGTGGTCACGCCACGCCCGTCGATCCGGCGGGCAAGGCCGGCGGTGAACATGACGTTGGCCAGCTTCGAATCGCCGTAGGCCCGCATCATCGACCAGTTGCGCTCGTTCTGCAGGTCGTCGAAGTCGAGCCGACCGCGTTCCTGTGCGCGCGAGGCAACGTTGACCACGCGCGCCGGTGCGCTCTCGATCAAACGGTCGAGCAACAGGTTCGTCAGGAGGAAGTAGCCGAGGTGATTGAGCGCGAAGGTCATCTCGAAGCCGTCGGTCGAGAGGCGGCGATCCCGGAAGATCGCGCCCGCGTTGTTCAGGAGGACGTCCAGGCGCGCATGATCGGCCAGCACGGCGGTGGCCAGTGCGCGCACTTCGGCCTGTGAGGACAGGTCGGCAACGCGGGATTCGGCCGACCCCTGCTCGGCCTCGACGGCCGCCACGACGGCGCGGGTCCGTCGGGGATCGCGTCCGACCACGATCACGTGTGCACCGCGCCGGGCGAGTTCGAGTGCGGCCGCGCGGCCGATGCCGTTGGTGGCGCCCGTCACGAGGACGGTGCGCGAGGGGTTCCGATCCGAATCGCCCGCGATCAAGGGATCTCCGATCCGACGAGGGTCTGCACGATGCGTTCACAGGCCCTTCCGTCGCCGTAGGGGTTCGACCGGTGGTCCGGCCGTGCCGCGACGCCGCGCGCGCGGAGTTCGCGGAAGCGCTCGACGATCCGTTCGTCGTCGGTGCCGACCAGATGCGCCACGCCGGCTTCGACCCCTTCGGGCCGTTCGGTCGTCTCGCGGGTCACGAGCACGGGGGCGCCGAAGCTCGGTGCCTCCTCCTGGATGCCTCCCGAGTCGCTGACCACGATCGTCGCGCGCTCGAGCAGGCCGACCATGGTGGTGTAGCCGACCGGCGGGACCAGATGGATCCGCGGGTGGTCGCCCAGGGCCTCGTGCACCGCTCCCTGGACGTTCGGGTTCAGGTGCACCGGATACACCAGGCGCAGGTCCTCGTTCTCGTCGGCGATGCGTCGGAGGGCCCGGCACACGCGTCGGAGTGGCTCTCCGAAGGACTCGCGGCGGTGTCCGGTGACGACCACGAGGGGCTCGTCGCCGATGCCGAGGGGGTCGAGCAGTCGCGCCGTGTCCGAGGCGATGCGGTCGCGTCGCTGGTCGCGCAACCAGTACAGGGCGTCGATCACGGTGTTGCCCGTCACGTGGATCCGTTCCTCCGCCACACCCTCGGTGCGCAGGGCCCGCGCCGCGCGCTCGGTCGGGGGGTAGTGGAGGCTCGCCAGGCGCGACACCAGGCGTCGGTTCATCTCCTCGGGGAAGGGGTTCGTGGGATCGTCGGTCCGCAGGCCGGCCTCGACGTGGGCCACCGGGACACGATGGTGGAAGGCCGCCAGACCCGCTGCGAAGGCCGTCGAGGTGTCCCCCTGGACCACGAGCACGTCCGGCCGGTGCTCGGCGACTGCCGCCCCCACCCGCGCGACGACACCCGAGACCACGTCGTCGAGGGTCTGGTCGGGGCGCTGCAGATCGAGATCGACGTCGGGTTCGAGGGCGAAGAGCTCGAACACGGGTCGCAGCATCTCCCGATGCTGCCCCGTGCTCAGCAGCGTCACCCGGGCCGGGACTCCGTCGGCGCGCAGCGCCAGGACCAGCGGCGCCAGCTTGATCGCTTCCGGGCGTGTTCCCACCACGACCACCACGTGGGTCGATTTCTCGTGCGTGCTCAAGCTGTCCTCCCGAGGCAGCTGTGGATCGGGCGTGGGCCGAGACGACGGCCCGTTGTAAGTTGATCCGGATCGCAAACCCGGTGCCGGGCGCCCCGGGAGAGGGCCGCGGCCCCGAGATCGTCCCATCAGCCGGAGTCCAGATGCCGGATCGGAACGAATCACAGCACGGATCGCTCGAAACCGCCAGCGGCGGACGTGCCCTCGCCGACCACTTCCTGCCCGGCGAGCGCAACATTCCGCGGACGCAGCGGATCTTCACCAACCGCAACCTGCGGATGGAACGGATCGAGGCGATCGGTTTCGACATGGACCACACCCTGGCCCTTTACGACCGCGCGACCTTCGAGCAGCTCACCTTCGACATGGCGGTCGAGACGCTGATCCGCGACAAGGGCTATCCCGAGGTCCTGCGCGAGGTCCGCTACCAGCCCGACTTCATCATTCGTGGCCTGGTCGTCGACAAGAAGCTGGGCAACCTCCTGAAGATCGACGCGCACGGCTACGTGGCGGTGGTCTACCACGGCACGCGCAAGCTCGACCGCGAGCAGCGGTTGCGGGCCTATCGGAACCTGCGCGTGAACCTGCGCAGCGAGCGCTACCAGAGCTTCGACACGCTGTTCAGCATGCCCGAGGGCTCGCTCTTCGCCGCCGTGGTCGATCTCAAGGAGAGCGACCGAACGGGGGCGATGAAGAAGGTCCGCATGGCGCAGATCTTCGACGACGTCCGCGATTCCGTGGACACCGTCCACCGCGACGGCTCCCTGAAGAGCGTCATCATGGACGATCTGCCGCGCTACTTCATCGAGGACCCCAACCTTCGACCCACACTGCTGCGCTTCCGTGCCCTGGGCAAGCGGCTCTTCCTGTTGACCAACAGCGAGTACGAGTACACCGAAGCGGTCATGCGCCATCTGCTCGGCAACGCGCACGAGGACTGGAAGGACCTCTTCGACCTCGTGATCTGCTCGTCGGCCAAGCCGGGCTTCTTCATGGACGGCCGCGAGGCCGAGCCGGTGCCGACCCCCGACTGCGCCCACGAGGAGGACTTCGTGTTCCTGGGCGGCAACGCCAGCTTCATCGAGAATTTCCTGGGCGCGAACGGCGATCAGGTCCTCTATTTCGGCGACCACACCTACGGGGACATCCTGCGCAGCAAGAAGACGGTGGGCTGGAGGACGGCCATGATCGTGTTCGAACTCGAGCACGAGGTGAGGATCCAGGAGCGACGGTCGCACCTCGCCAGCGAGGTGCGCGATCTGATCGCCCGCACCCAGGACCTGGCCCGGGACCGCGACCAGTTGATGCTGTTGATGCGAGCACTCGAAGGCCTGGATTCTGGAGCGCCCGTGACCCAGGAGGTCCCCGAGTGGGCGCACGGCTACACCGCGCGGGAGGTCCGGGACTTCCTCACCCTGACCGAGGACGAGCGGTCGGTGCGGGTGGCCGAACTCCAGAGCACGCTCGACGGACTGGATTTCCTGGTGGCGCAGACCGGCTCGCGGGCCCGGATCCTGGAATCGAGGATCCGCGACTCCTACAATCCCCAGTGGGGCTGGCTGTTCCGCGAGGGCAACAAGGTCAGCCGCTTCGGGCGGCAGGTGAAGGAATTCGCGTGTATCTACACGTCGCGTGTGGCAAATTTCCTGAACTACCCCGGCAACTTCTATTTCATCGCCCCGGAGGAACGCATGCCCCACGAGTGGTAGGCGCACGGGAGACGTGAACTCACCGACGTCTGCTCGTCGGGCGCGTCATGGAACGACCATGGGCCCAACGCTGCTCCGACCCGTCCTCGTCCTCGACGCCGGCTACCAGGCCGTGAACGTCGTGCCGATGCGGCGGGCACTTCGTCTGATCGCCACGGGCAAGGCCGTGGCGGTGGAAGAGGATCCGGCGATCGTCCTGCGCAGTGAGCGGGCGAGCCTGAACTGCCCGCGGATCATCCGCTTGTTCATCGCGGTCGCGCACCGCGTGTACCGGACCCTGCAGGTCCGATTCAACAAACGCAACGTCATGGCACGGGACCACCACCGGTGCCAGTACTGCGGCAGCGCCGAGCGCTTGACGATCGACCACGTGGTACCGCGCAGCCGCCGGACACGGGAGCATCCGCGGGGCGGACCGACCAGCTGGGACAACTGCGTGACCGCGTGCCTGGCCTGCAACCTGAAGAAGGGCGATCGCACGCCCGACGAAGCGGGCATGGAGTTGCGGTCGAAGCCCACGAAGCCGCGTTGGTTCCTGCCGCTGGTCCACCGCACCGCTCGCAACGACGGCTGGGCCGAGACGTGGGGTCGTTACCTCGGGATGTGAGCCGCCTGGTCAGCGTACCAGCGTGAGCTTGCGGGCCGGTCCGAGCGTCGCGTCGCCGAGGAGCCGCACCAGGTACACGCCGCTGGCGACCTCGCTCCCGGCGTCGTCGGTGCCGTTCCAGATCACCCGGTGGGTTCCGGCGTCGAGACGGCCGCGGTCGAAGGTCCGCACCCGCCGTCCGCGCAGGTCGTGCACCACGAGTTGCACCGGCTGACGGCGGTCGAGCGAGAATTCGATCACCGTGCGCGGATTGAAGGGGTTCGGGGCCACGCGCTCGATCCGGCCCGACGATCGCTGCGGCGGGGCAGAAGTCGGAACGACCGGTTCGACGAGCGTGCGGAAGTGGTCGAGTGCGATCCAACCCTCGGCCGACTCGTCGATCACCTCGACGCGGACTTCGGCTCCGCGGAGGTCGCGCACGTCCCACCAGTCGGAGGTCATGCTGCGGGTCCCGCTCGGGATCGTGCTGCGCACGACGGCCAGGGACTCGGGGTCGGCCGACACGCGCTGCACCAGCTCCACCCTGCAGCCCGGGTCCTCGGTTCCCGCGATCCGGAAGGTGATCAGTGAATCCGTGGGCTCGATCGTGAACCAGCGCGAGGTGAGCGTGCCCACCGGTTCGTCGCCGAGCTGAGCTCCCAGCGCGCCCGCGACACCGAGCGGGCCGTTGTAGAACTCCCGGCTGCTGACGTAGCCGTGGCCGAAGGCACCGACCTCCGGTTCACCACGCTCGAGCTGGTTGTCGCCGAAGGTCGGAGCGGCCAGGAACGCCGTGCCCGTCTCCTCGATCCAGTCGGGCCCGAGCGGATCGGTCGGGACGACGACGGGTTCGCCCGTGTCGGGGTCGAAGCGCATCGTGTCGGCTCGCAGCGTGTAGAAGATCTCGCCCGCCTGCGGATGGGTGGGTAGGTGGACGGCCGGCAGGTGGCGTGTGTAGATCCAGCTGTCCGGGGCCACCCGGTGGAACTCCGCGGCGATTCCGAAGTCGAGTTCCTGCGCGGTCGTGAAGTCCCATCCCGACGCGAAGTCCTCGCTCTGGATGTACTGCACGCCCTGGACGCCGAAGAGCGTGAAGAACATGGTCCAGGTCCCCTGGTGCTCGACCATCTGCACCGACTCGATGTCGCGCCACACGCCCTGGGTGCTGTTGCTCACGGCCAGCGGGCCGACGTCCACCCAGTTCTGGCGGTCGGTGCTCTCGAAGTGGTGCACGACACCGCGACGGCCGGCGCCGACCGTGCTGTCGGGCACCAGGGCCGTGTGCAGCAGGTGGAAGGTGCCGTCGATCTCGAGGAAGAAGGGATCGCGGAAGGAGCTGAGCTCGGGCACCGCCAGGTCGGGCGACCACAGGTAGACCGTGGAGTCCGGTTCGAGGATCGGATTCGCGGGGAGCTTCTGCCAGTCGAAGAGATCGACGGCGTCGGCGCGACCGGTGCGCTGCAGGAACTGGTCGTCACGGCCCGTGTAGTACATCGTCCAGCCGTCGTCGTCCTCGTTGCGGATCACCGTGGGTGCCCAGGTGTTGCGCGCGTCGAAGCTCCCTTCCTCGGACTCGATCACCGGAGGCAGGATGGACCACCGCCGGAGATTCGCGCTCGTCGCGTGTCCGAGCTGTTGCTCGCTGGAGGTTCCGGGAGCACCGACCTCGCCACGGATGTAGAAGGCGTGCCAGGTCTGCGTGCTGTCGTCGTAGACCAGGGAGTGGTCCTTGATCGTGCGTCCCGGATCGAGGAGATACGGCCCTTCGAAGTCGAAGAGCACCCGTTGGGCGGTGGCCGTCGTCGGGACCAGGCACACGGCGAGCAGCAGGGCCGCCGTGCACGACGTCCACGGCCACGGGCGCCGGGAGGGGACGTACGAAGACATCGGGTGGTCGGGGCGGTCGAAGAGATGCATCATGCCGGGTGTCCGTCTCTGGAGCCGAATCGGTGGCGGATCTCGTCGCCGGGGCGCGAACGGGGGAGTCCCCAGTGTATCGACGAAGTCCACGGGGGGTCAATTCGGTCTGGCTCGCGGTGCTCCTGTTGCTGATCGCCGGGCGGGTCGGGGCGACGGGCCTCGAGGAACGACTGGATCGTTCGCGATCGCTCGAGGCCGAGCTCGCGCGGCTCTCGGCCATGGTGGAGGACGGCCGTGCGGTCGAGGTCGAACCGGTGCTCGACGAGCTCGCGGAGGAGGTCCGGGCCGATCCGCGATGGCAGAACCTCTGGGGGACGGTCCTCGCGGCGGGCGGCGACCACGCCGCTGCGGTGGAGCGCTACACCCGGGCCATCCGGCTGGATCCCTCTCTCGTCGAACCCCACCTGAACCTCGCCGTCTCCCTGATCCGGATCGGTGCGACCGGCCGGGCCCTCAGCGAATTCCGGCAGGCGGCAGAACTCGATCCCGAGCGGGTCGACGCCCATCTGGGTCTCGGTCGCGAGCTGGTGCGTCTGGGTCGGTTCCGGGCCGCGCTCGATCCCCTGCAGCGGGCGAGGGAGCTCGCGCCCCGGGATCCCCGTGTGCTGCGGGTCCTCGGCGAGGCCGCGGTCGGGGTGGATCGCACGGACCTGGCGCTGGAGAGCTGGCGGGCCGCGGAGCGGGTCGCCCCCGATGCGACCATCGCGCGTCGGATCGCCGAGCTCGTCGTCGACACCGAGCCGGCCTCGGCGATCGAGGCCTACGACCGCTGTGCCGAGCGTGACCCCGCCGCCATCGACTGCCGCGAGGCCGCAGCGGCATTGCTGCTGCAGGCCGGGAGTCCGGAGGAAGCGAGGGAACGGCTCGCGCCGGTCGTCGAGGACCTCTCGTCGGTCGCGCTGCAGAACCTGTATCTGGCCACGCTGCGGGCCCGGGGGCCCGAAGCCGTCACCGCCCTGCGCGAGCGGCGCGAACCGGCGACCGGCGCCGGTTGGGGCGTGCTCGCACTGGCCCTGCGCGAGACCGACCGCCCCGACGCGGCCAGGGCCGCCGTCGAGCGAGGACTCGTCCTCGACCCACGAGACGCCGACCTCCACTCCCTGCACGGTGTGTTGCTCGCCGAATCCGGCGATTCCGGGGCCGCCCGCACGGCCTGGAGGCGCGCGCTCGAGATCGACCCCGACCATGCCGAGGCCCGCGCGAACCTCGACGCGACGGGCGGTCCCTGAGCGGCCGCGGAGCCGGGTCCACGGGTTTACAAGGCCTGTGCCGTGACGTAACTTCCAGTGTCTTGCCATCCGAGCCGTCCCCCGGACGTTCGCGCGAGTTCGCGTGCCCGGGGCCGGCAGGGCCGTCCATTCCGAGGTTTCACGACGATGCTGGACCGAATTCTCCACGGGTCGCCGCTGCGCCGCACGGCCGTGACCGTGGCTCTCGTCGGTGCGGTCGTCGCGGCCGGCACCGGCTGCGACGAGGTCATCGAGGAAGACTGCTTCGAACAGCAGGGCACCCTGACGCAGGTCACCACCGACACGCTGACGGTCGACCACTTCGATGCCGCCCTGGCCCCCGACGGCACACGCATCGCGTTCTCCACCGACTACTGGACCGGTCTCGACCGTTTCCAGAACGCCGGACTCAAGCAGCAGGGTCAGCGGGACATCGGCGTGATCGACGTCCCGGGGCCCGACGAGAATCGTCCGCCGACGGATCGCCTGGAGAACATCGGAAACGCCCGGCGCGTCGATTTCACGGGCGTCATCGACGTCACCGGACAGCAGATCGACACGGTCAACTCCTTCAAGAGCGAGGTCGTCTGGGTCGACAACCAGACGCTGGCCGTGACCATGACCAATTTCTTCGGCTTCGATCGGATCTTCCTGGTCGAACTCGGTCCTCGGACCGACCTCGACGAGATCAGCGCGATCCAGCGCGGGGTCGTGGAAGAGGAATTCCTGGCCGAGAACAGCGAGAACCGGCGGATCCAGTACTTCTACCGCACTCCGGCCGTGTCGCCGAACGGGGAATGGATCGCGTACTCACGGTTCTTCCTCGATCTCGGAGCCAATCTGTTCGACGACGCCGACGACGAGTTCTCGCAGCCGGCCATCCACGCCTACAACCTCAACGACGGGCGGATCGTCCGGGTGACGAACGGCTCGTTGCGCGAGGACCAGCCGACGTGGTCACCCGACGGCCGGTCGATCGCCTTCACCGCGAACCTCGGAACCGCGGGTCAGCCCGAGATCTACCGCGTGGCCTTCGACCCGGACGCTCCGGCCGAGGTCCGCGCACAGGGGGATCCCTTCACCGATGGTCGAATCCGCCTGACGAACACCGTCGACCAGCTCAAGCTGCCCGAGAGCAGCATGGATCCCACATGGTTGCGCAACGGTCAGATCGTGTTCACCAGCACGCAGCGTCCGCCCTGCACGTCGCAGCGGATCCGGAACCTGTGGATCATGAACGGGGACGGATCGAGCCGCCGGCCGTTGGTGGTCAGCAGACAGGACGACAACTTCCCCTTCGCGGCCAACTACGACTTCAACGATCCGATGGCCGACGGCATGATCGTCTTCAGCACGCGCCGGAATCCGGACGACTCGTTCGAGGGTCAGAAGATGGACCTCTGGGTCCTGCGCGGTGGATTCTGATCGGCACGTCTCCGAGCGGCGTCTGCGCGACGAACTGGTCGAGGTCGGGCGCTGCATGCGGGATCGTGGCCTCGTCGTCGCGACCGAGGGGAATCTGAGCGTCCGGCTCGACGCCGAAAGGGTTCTCGCCACGCCGGCTGGGGCCGACAAGGGCCGCCTGCGCGCCGCCGATCTGGTGGAGGTCGATCTCGCGGGACGGGTGATCGGGGCCGGGCGTGCGAGCACGGAACTCGACATGCACCTGGCGATCTACGGCATTCGACCCGACCTGCAGGCGATCTGTCACGCCCACCCCCCGCACGCGACCGCGTTCGCCGCCGCCCATCGGGCGCTCGACGCCTGCGTCCTGCCCGAGGTCGTCTGCACGCTCGGTGCCGTTCCACTGAGCGCGTACGGGACCCCGAGCACCTCCGAGGTCGCCGACGCGGTCCGAGCCGTCTTCGCCGATCACGATGCCTGTCTGCTGCGCAATCACGGGGCGGTCGCCGCTGCCGCCGGTCCCACCGCCGCCATGTACGTGATGGAGACGGTCGAACGCCTGGCGCAGGTCACGTGGTTGGCCGAGAACCTCGGTGGGGTCCGCTCGCTCGGCCGCGAAGAGGTCGATCGATTGCTGTCGATCCGCGGGGTCTACGGCGCCGAGCGTCCGGTGCCGCCGTGCCGTGCCTGCGACGACTGAACCAGATCCTCGAGTTGCCGCACGATCGCCGGCCACGAGTAGTGGTGTTCGACGTGGTGGCGTGCGCGTCGTCCGAGCTCGGCCCGTGCCCCGGCGTCGTCGAGCAGGTCGGCGACGGTGTCCGCGAAGTTCGTCGGATCGCCGACCACCCGACAGGCCTCACCCGTCGGATCGATCCCCTCGGCCCCGATCGGCGTGGTCACGACGGCCGCACCGCGGCCCATGGCCTCGAGGACCTTGATCTTGATCCCACCGCCCGAGAACAACGGCGCGACGAAGACCTGCGCGCGACGGAACGAGGCGCCGAGATCGTCGACGAAGCCGGGGATCTCGACTCCGGGGCCGGCGTGACGACGGATCGCTTCGGGTGGGTTCGCACCGACGATCTCGGCCACCACCGCGGGGTGGCGTGCACGGACGCGGGGCAGGATGTCGGCGAGGAGACGCTCCGCGCCCTCGGCGTTCGGCGGGTGGGCGAAGCTGCCCACGAAGAGCACCCGAGGAGCGCCGGTCCGACCGCCGGGGTCGACGGGCGGGAAGGACTCGACCTCGGTGCCCAGGGGCACGGTGGCGAGGTTGGTGGCCGCGGTCATGGCCTCGAGCACGCGGCGGTCGCCCTCGGTGACGCAGGTCACGGTGTCGGCCCAGTGGACGACCGACGTCTCGTGGCGGGCCCAGTCCGCGAGATCTCGTCCGCACCGGCGGCGCCGACGCCGGTCGGTGGCCGCGGCGGCGCGGCGTAGACGGACCAGGCTGCCCAGTTCGTGGGTGTTGAGGACGACGTGAGGTCGTTCCCCGTCCCTCGCTTCGACGACGGTGCGCGCACAGGGGGCCATGAAGCCGTATTCGACCTGCACGACGTCGGGATTCCACCGGCTCAGTTCGGCCCGCAGCCGTTCGTGCATGGCGGCGCGATCGTACTTGGCCACCATGAGCGGGCGGCCGTCACGGGCAGCACGCAGGGCGTGCAGGGCGCGGTCGGCCATCAATCCCAGGCGCGACGCCCCGGAGGCCTGCTCGCTGCGGAAGTCCACCGTCCGGACGTCGACTCCGGCCTCCACCAGCGAGGACTCGAGGCCGGTCTCGCGCTCGCGGCGGTAGCACAGCAATCGGGTGTCGTGGACCCGCGCCAGCGCGCGGCACAGCTGCAGGACCGCGGTCCCGCCGCCGTGACCGATGGCCGGGTGCGGCAGGTAGGGGGAGACGACGAGCCAGCGCACGTGGTGCTAGGGCAGCACGTAGCCGCGGCGCACCGCGATCTGGTCGCGCGCGCGCTCGAGTTCGATGCTCCACCCCGTGCTCCCGGGGTCGAGTTGCGGCTTGGTCTTCTGCACGAACTCCACCGCCTCGCGCTGGATCTCGTCCTCGCGAGCCAGATCACGGGTGATCACGTTGGCCACCAGGTTCGCCAGGTCGTCCTCGTCGATCGTCAGGTCGACGAGCTCCTCCTCGGCGAGACGGTCGGTGATCGCCAGGGCGATCGCATCGATGCGTTCCTCGTTCAGACGCACGGTAGCCTCTCCGGGTCAGAGCGTGAAGCCGCGGCGCCGGGCGATCTCGTCGCGGAACCTTCGGCGCAGGGTCTCGTGGTCCATGGATTGCGAGTCGATCTCGCGGGCGTGCTCGTTCAAGAGGGCGTCGACCTCGCGGTCGATGTCGTCCTCTTCCTCGAGGTCGTCGAGGATCACGCTGCCCACGGTCACGCGCAGCGCTTCCTGCCGGTCCTGCAGCGTCACGCCCGGGTGCTCGTCGAGCATCTTCACGATCTGGGCGGCCAGGTCCTTGACCTTGTCCTGCGACATGCGCACGGCGTCGACCTCGGGCGTCGGGGGTGGATTCGGTGGGGTGGGGGATGCGTTGCCAGCAGCCCGGCCCCGCCCTAGTCTAGCCCTTCCGGGCGCTCGGGTGGGTCTCGCCCGCCCGCGGAGGCGCCCGGCGCCACGCTAGCGGTGCCCGGCGCGGTGGCAAGCATTTTATGCCGCCCTCGTCTCCGACGGAACCCCCGCCCCGTGAGGCGCGTAATCCAGCGTCGACCGGTCATGCGCACAGAAACGGGAAGGAACACGGTGAGCCAGGATCTGAACCAGCTACAGGAGCGCATCGAGGGCGAGAGCGACTTCGTGCGCGAACTCCAGAACGAGATCGGTCGCGTGGTGGTGGGACAGCGCGGCATGGTCGACGCACTGCTCATCGGTCTGCTCACCGGAGGCCACGTCCTCCTGGAGGGCGTGCCCGGACTCGCCAAGACGCTCTCGGTGAGCACCCTGGCCCGGGCGCTGGCCATGAGCTTCGCACGGATCCAGTTCACGCCCGATCTGCTGCCGGCCGACCTCATCGGCACGCTGATCTACGACCAGCGCAACGGTGATTTCGTCACCCGCAAGGGCCCGATCTTCGCCAACGTGATCCTGGCCGACGAGATCAACCGCGCGCCCGCCAAGGTCCAGTCGGCCCTGCTCGAAGCCATGCAGGAGATGCAGATCACGATCGGCGACGAGACCTTCCCGCTCGACCAGCCCTTCCTGGTCCTGGCCACGCAGAATCCGATCGAGCAGGAGGGAACCTACCCACTGCCCGAGGCGCAGGTCGATCGCTTCATGCTGAAGGCGATCGTGGACTATCCGCAGCGCGAGGAGGAACGGAAGATCCTCGATCGCATGCTCGACGGCGACGAGATCGAGGTGAGTGCCGTGCTCGAGCGCGAGCGACTGCTGCGGGCGCGGGAGATCGTCAAGGAGGTCTACGTCGACGACAAGATCCGCGAGTACGTGCTCGACCTGGTGCGGGCGACGCGTGAGCCCGCCGAGTACGACCTCTCGGTGGCGCCGTTGATCGCCTACGGGGCGAGTCCGCGCGCGACGCTGTTCCTCACGCGGGCGGCGCGGGCCCACGCCTTCCTCCGCGGCCGGGGTTTCGTCACGCCCGAGGACGTGAAGTCGATCGGGCCGCTGGTGATGCGCCACCGCGTGTCGATCAGCTACGAGGCCGAGGCCGAGGAACTGACCAGCGACGACATCGTCCGTCTGGTCTTCGATCACGTCGAGGTTCCCTAGACCGCCAACCCCGGAGTCCGCCTTGAGCGAGTCCGATCGCCGCAACGCCGACGATTCGGTGCGTGGGATCCCTCCCGATCTCATCGCCCAGGTGCGTCGTCTGGAGATCCGTACGCGACGGATCGTGCAGGAGCTGTTCGGCGGTGAGTACCACTCGGTGTTCAAGGGGCAGGGCAACCAGTTCCGCGAGGTGCGCGAGTACCTGCCCGGTGACGACGTGCGGGCCATCGACTGGAACGTGACCGCACGGATGTGCGATCCCTACCTGAAGCAGTTCGAGGAGGAGCGCGAGCTCACGGTGATCGTCATGGCCGACCTGTCGGCCTCGGAGCGCTTCGGTAGCGCGCACCGCTTGAAGTCGGCCGCCATGGCCGAGCTGGGGGCACTGCTGGTGTTCTCGGCCCTGGGCAATCAGGACAAGGTCGGCTTGATCCTGTTCACCGACGAGATCGAGCTCTACGTGCCGCCGCGGAAGAACCGCTCGCACGGATTGCGCGTGATCCGTGAACTGCTGTACCACCCTCCGCGGGGACGGGGCACCGATCTCGGACTGGCACTGGACACGCTGAACCGCGTGCAGAAGCGCAAAGCGGTGGTCTTCCTGCTCAGCGACTTCCTCGACCGCGGCTACGACACGGCGTTGTCGATCGTGGCGCGCAAGCACGACCTGGTGGCCATGCAGCTGGTGGATCCGCGCGAGCGTGCCCTGCCCCCGGTCGGTCTGGTGCGGCTGTACGACGCCGAGACCGGACGCGATGTGCTCGTCGACGCCGGCGACCGTCGGGTGGTCGAGGCCTACGCCGGACGGACCGAGCGCTGGCAGTCGGAGTTCGAGCGGCAACTGCGACGCGCCGGCTGCGATCTGGTGACCGTGGACGTGAGCCGGTCGGTGGTCGAGCCGCTGCAGCGCTTCTTCCGGCAGCGGGGGCGTGCACGACGATGACGAGGGCGTGGCTCTGCGTCGCGGCGGTGGCCCTCGCGGGCGTGGCACGGGCGGGGACGCTCGAGCCGGCGGAGCCCCAGCTCGGGGAGCGTGCCACGCTCCGCCTGGAGACCGCTCCCGCCGACAGCACCGAGATTCCCACCGGCACCGGTGTGGTCCTGCGCGAGACGGTCGATCCGCGCACCTACCGCGTGGTCGCGGTGCGGGTGGGCGACGCTGCGATCGCCCTGCCGGCCACCGGGGACACGCTGCGCTGGGCGGTAAGCCCGCGTCTGGCCCAGGCCACGCCCGACAGCCTGCGACCGATCGAACGCGTGGGGGACATCGGCCCCTCGTGGTGGATCCACGGGCTGGCCGCGTTCGCCGTGCTCCTGTTGATCCTCTCCCTGTGGTGGCGCCGCCGCCGCCGGAGCCTGCCGGGCGCTGCTCCCTCCGTGCCCCTGGATCCTCCGCACGAGGTGGCCCTGCGGCGCCTGGACGAGATCCGGGATTCCGGGTGGATCACCGCCGGGCGCTTCGACGACGTGTACGTGCACGCCAGCCAGGCCCTGCGCGGCTACGTGAGCGGGCGCTACCGTGTCCCCGCACTGGACTGGACGACCGACGAGACCATCGAGCGTCTGACGGGCGCCGGATACGAGCGATCGGAGGTGGCCGACGTCGATCCGCTCCTGCGCGCCGCCGACTCGGTGAAGTTCGCGGCGCGACGCCCGACGGAGCACCAGGCCGAGCGGTGGATCGACGACGCCCGGGCGTGGATCGAGCGTACCGCGGTTCCCGTGGTCTACAGCACACCCGACGCGATCCGGGCCGCGGAACGTCTGCGCGACGGGAGGGATCGGTGATGGAGTTCGCCCGCCCGCTCGTCCTGCTCGCGATTCCGATCGCCCTGTTGATCGTCGCGGCGGCTGCGCGTTTCGCTCGCGGGGGGAGCGCGGTTCGTTTCAGCGACCACGGCCTGCTCCGCGGAGTCGGCCGCGGCTGGCGCGCCCGCCTGCGGCCCTGGACCACCGTGGTCCGCGCGGTCGCGATCTGCCTGCTGCTGGTGGCCTTCGCCGGCCCGCGTCTGGCCCACGACCGCGAAGTGATTCGGGGAGAAGGGATCGACATCGCCCTGGTGCTCGACATCAGTGGCAGCATGCGCGCGCTCGACTTCGAACCCGACGACCGGCTGGCCGTGGCGAAGCGCACGATCCGTGACTTCGTCGACGGCCGGAAGCAGGACCGTATCGGGCTGGTGGTCTTCGCGGCCAAGGCCTTCACCCAGTGTCCACTGACTCTGGACTACGACGTGCTCGTGCGCTTCCTCGACGAGGTCGACGTCGGGCTCATCGAGGACGGCACGGCCATCGGACTGGGCATCGCGACGGGGGTCAAGCGCCTGGCCCGCAGCGAGGCGCAGAGCAAGGTGCTGGTGTTGCTGACCGACGGGGTGAACAACGTGACGACCGTCGATCCGCTCACCGCTGCCGAGGCGGCGCGCGCGCTGGGTGTCCGCGTCTACACGATCGGTGTCGGGAAGGAAGGCCTCGCTCCGTATCCGGTGGATCATCCGATCCTCGGTCGTCGCTACACCCAGATCGAGACGCGTATCGACGAGGACCTGCTGCGACAGGTGAGCGAGCTCACCGAGGGTCAGTACTTCCGCGCGCAGAGCGGTGAGGGCCTGCAGCGGATCTTCGACACCATCGACGAACTCGAGAAGTCCGAGATCGAGACCGAGGTCTTCACCAACTACCAGTCGTTGGCGGCGTGGTGGATGATCCCCGGCCTGCTGCTGCTGCTGCTCGAGACCGTTCTGGCCGCCACCTTGTTCCGCGTGCTGCCCTGAGGAGGCCGAGCCAAGTTGCGCTTCGCCCATCCCGAACTCCTGTGGCTGCTGCTCGCCGTGCCGCTCGTGTGGGCGATGCTCTGGTCGACGCGCGTCCGCGCGGAACGGCGGTTGCGCGACTTCGTCGGTCCGTCCGTCCAGAGCGCGCTCGGTGTCGGCGGGCGCGACGGAAGGAGGGTCGCACGGGCGGCCCTGCGTCTGATCGCCCTGGCCCTGGTGGTGATCGCGGCGGCCCGGCCGCAATGGGGCGCGAGTGAGATCGAGGTCGAGCAGGAGGGGATCGACCTGGTCGTCGCGCTCGACATCAGCCGCAGCATGCAGGCCGAGGACGTCCGGCCCAGCCGGCTGGACCGCGCGAAGCTCGAGATCGCCGAGCTGGTCGAATCGCTCGACGGCGACCGGGTCGGACTGGTCTTCTTCGCCGGTGCGGCGTTCCCGCAGTGTCCGTTGACGGTGGACTACGCCGCCGCACGGCTCTTCCTGAACCAGGCCGACCCCACCATGATCGGTGCGCAGGGAACCGATCTGTCCTCGGCGCTGTTCACCGCCCTGGAACTCTTCGACGACGAGGGAGGCCGTTCGCGCGTGGTCCTGGTGGTGACCGATGGCGAGGACTTCGGAGACGATCTGGACCCCGCGCTCGAGGCCCTGCGGGAGCAGGGCGTGACCCTGTACGCGGTGGGGATGGGCACGTCGGAGGGGGCGCCGATCCCCGAGTACGACGATTCCGGCCGTCAGCAGGGATTCGTCCGCGATCGAGACGGCGAGGTCGTCATGAGCCGCTTGCAGGAAGCCGAGCTGCTGCGCCTGGTGTCGTCGACCGAGGGTGCCTACGCCCGTGCCGACCGCGGAGGACTGGACGTGGAACGTCTGCGATCGGAGATCTCCACCATCGAGGGTTCGGCGATCCGCGCCCAGCGCATCGTCAGCTACCGCGAGCGCTACGCCTGGCCGCTCGCGGCCGCGGTGATCCTGTTGCTGGTCGAGGGCTTCCTTCGCGACCGGAGGAGGCAGGAGCCATGAGGAGCGTCCTCGTCGTCGTCGTGCTGATCGTGGCGTCGTGTCCCCGGCCGGTCCAGGCCTGGGATCCTCTGCAGCGCGCCGAGCGGGCCGCCCATCAGGCCCAGGAGTCCTTCGCACGCGGCGACACGCTCGGCGCGCTGGAGTCCATGCTCCGCGCCCAGGCGCTGGCGCCGGAGGATCCACGGATCCGGGCGGGCCTGGCCGAGACCCTCTACGACGGTGGTGAGTTCGAGGCCGCCATGCGCCAGTACGCTCCCCTCGCCGATCCCGAGGCCCCCCTGCCGCGACGGCTCCGGGCCCTGTACAATGCGGGCAATGCCGCCTTCGAGCAGCAGGACTACGAGCGGGCGCTGCAGTTCTACACCGAGGCGCTGGTGCAGGGCGACTCGGAGCCCGATCCCGATCTACTGCACAACCTCGAGCTGGCCCAGCGGTTGCGGGATCAGCAGGAGCAGCAGAGTCAGCAGTCGGAGGAGCAGGGCGAGGACGGCGAGCCGCAGGACGGCGAGCAGCCGCCACAGGACCAGCAGCAACAGGACTCCCAGGGCGAGCAGCCCCCGCCGGAGGACCAGCAGCAGGATCCGCAGCAGCCCGAACGGTCCGACGATCCGCAGCAGGCACCGCCGGACTCGACCCAGCAGCAGTCGCCGCCCCCGGATCCCGAGGAGGCGGGTGCCGACAGCACGCAGATGCCGCCCCCGCCGCGGCCCGAGCAGATGACGCCGGAGGAAGCCATGCGTCTGCTCGAGGCCCTGGACTTCGACGAACAGGAGCTGCGCGAGTCGATCCAACGACGCCTGCGCGGTGACCGGGAAGAGGACGAGAATGACTGGTAGACGATGGCTGCCGTTCTTCCTGGCTCTGCTGGCGCTCACGTCGCCGGCGCGGGCGGCCGTCGAGGTCGGGGCCACGCTCGATCGCGAGCGCGTGCCGGTCGGCGAACAGGTGGTGCTGACCGTCACCGTCACCGGCGAGGCCCGACGCGTGAGCCCTCCGGATCTTCCCTCGTTGCCGGATTTCCGGGTCTTCGGTGGAGGACAGTCGCAGCGTTTCAGCTTCGTCGACGGGCGGGCCTCGGCCGAGCACAGCTTCACCTACTACTTGCAGCCGGAGCGCGAGGGCAACTTCACGATCGATCCGATCGCCGTCCGCGCCGACGGACAGGTGGTGCGAACCCCTTCCCTCGAGCTCGAGGTGGTGGCCGCGGGGACATCGCCGGTGCCGGCGTCTCCGGATCGATCGGATCCGCAGGACGAGTCCGAGCGCGATGCCTTCGTCACCATGTCGGTCGACCGCGACTCGGTGGTGGTGGGTGAGCAGGTGGTGCTGACCTTCGGCTTCCATCGCGCCACGCGGATGTCGGCCTTCGAGAGCCCCGAGTACACGCCGCCGCGTACCGAGGGCTTCTGGCGCGAGGACCTTCCCCCGGAACGCCACACCACCCGGGTGATCCGCAGCCGTCGCTACCAGGTCACCGAGATCCAGTACGCGCTGTTCCCGACCCGCGCCGGTGACCTCACCATCGGCGAGGCGATCGTGCGGTTGCCCGAGGACACCTTCGGTTCGTTCTTCCGGCGCGATCGCCGGCAGCCGCGCGGGCCGCGCGTACTCCGTGCCGATCCCATCACCGTGCACGTCGACCCTCTCCCGGAGCCGCAACCGCAGGACTTCACGGGCACGGTGGCGCGCGATCTCACGCTCGACGCCACCGTCGACCGGCGGACGCTCGACGAGGGCGAGGCGGTCACGCTCGGACTGCGGCTCGCCGGCAGCGGGAACCTGCCGGGTGCGGCCGTGCCGTCGCTGGAGGGCCTCGAGGAGTTCCGTGTGCACGATGCGGGTGGAGGTGCGGACAGTCGGCCCCAGGGGGGTCGTCTGCAGGGGACGCGCCTGGTCGAGTCGTTGCTCGTTCCGCGCACGGCGGGGCGCGTGGTGATCCCTTCGATCGAATACACCTACTTCGACACCGGGCGCCGCGACTACGTCACCCTGCGCACCGAGCCGATCGCGCTGGAGGTGCGCGCCGTCGAGGGGAGTGGTGGCGGGAGCGGCGTCTTCGTGGGCGGGCGCAAGAGCGAGATCGAGTTGCTCGCGCGCGACATCCTGCACATCGCCCCGGTCCCGGGGAGCCTGTCGCCGTGGGCCGGGCCCCTTCCGCACCGTGCCGTGTTCTACGCGGCCCTCGGCGTCCCGGCCCTGGCGTGGGCGGTGAGCGCGCGCGTCTCGCGGCGCCGGCGGGAGCTGATGCGCGATCCGCGTCGCCTGCGCGCCCGCCGTGCACTCGAGCGGGCGCGGAAGACGCTCGGGGCCCCGGGCGTCGACGAACACGCGGTCGTGGGCGCCGTGCACGGCTGGGCGGCCGATCGTTTCGATCGTGCCGCGTCGGGCCTGACCCACGACGACGTCGTGGAGCTCGCGACGCGTCACGGGGCCGATCCGGCCCTGACGCGCGAACTCCGGGCACTGCTCGACCGCTGCGACGCCGCGCGCTACGCCCCACTGGGCGGAACGGCCGCCGACCTCGTCGAGCAGACCCGTGGACTCCTGGCCCGGCTCGAGGAGCAGACCCGTAATGCGTGAGCCGGCCCTGGTCCTGGTGCTGGTCGTGGGGTTGGTGGGTCCGCCGTCCGCAGCCGCCATGGATCCGCCGCCGAGCATGGAGGCCGGGCGGGTCGCGTACGAGGCCGGTGATTTCGGAGCGGCCGTCGAGCACTACCGCGACGCTCTCGCCGCGGGCGCCGACCATCCGATCGTGCACTACAATCTCGGCAACGCCCTCTTCAAGTCGGGAGAGCTGGGCGAGGCGATCGCCAGCTACGTGCGGGCCCAGCGGCGGGCTCCACGCGACGATCGCATCCGCGCCAACCTCCGCGTGGCGCGCGCCCAGATCCGCGACCGTGAACTCGCCGACGAGAGCCTTCCGGCGGTCTTCGTCCCCGTACGATGGCTCTACGACCGGTTCTCGCTGAACGAGTGGTGGATCCTGACGCTCGTCGTCTTCGGGCTGATCGTGCTCGTGTCCGTCGCCGGTCAGTGGGAGCGCCTGGATCCACCGTGGGTGCGGCGGCTCGTCCTCGGACTGACGGTCGTGGCCGGAGTCTCGGCCACCATGGGCGTCGTGCGGTACCGGACCGAGGTCGCGCGGACCGGGGCCGTGGTCGTGGAGCAGGAGGTCGAGGTGCGCAGTGGGCCCGGTTCCGACTACAGTCTCGCCTTCCGGGTCCACGAGGGCCTGCAGGTCGAGGTCTCGGAACGGCGTCCCGACTGGGTCCGCATCGATCTCGGGGGCGAACTCGTCGGCTGGGTTCCGACGCGATCGCTCGAAGTGTTGTGACCCCGTCCCGGTTCCCGGCCATCCATGCCCGAACTCCCCGAAGTCGAGAACGTCGCGCGTGAACTGCGCCCCGCCCTGTGCGGCCGGCGTCTGCTCGCCCTCGACTGCCACTTCCCCGGCGTGTTGATCGCCGGCGGTGGGGTCGAGATCGACCCGTGGCGTCCGCGCCGTGTCGTCGCCGTGCACCGCCGGGGCAAGCTGTTGTTGCTCGATCTCGAGGGGGACCTGGGGATGAGTGTCCATCTGCGGATGACCGGAAGGCTCTCGCTGGAGGATCCGTCGACACCCCGGCGCCCGCACACGCACGTCACCGCGGCCGTCGACGACGGGCGCGAACTGCGCTTCGTCGACCCCCGGCGGTTCGGAAGGGTCGAGGTGGCCACGCGGCAGCACCGGGCGGGCACACCGTTCCTGCGATCCCTGGGTCCCGAGCCGCAGGATCTCGACGCCGACGCGTTGGCGGCGCGTCTGGCCGCGCGACGGGGGCCGGTGAAGTCGGTCCTGCTCGACCAGCGGCTCGTGGCGGGTCTCGGGAACATCTACGTGGACGAGATCCTCCACCGTGCGGGCCTGCACCCGCGGCTCGAGGCCGATCGCCTGCTCGCGCCCGAGATCGTCGGCCTGGTCGAGGCCATGCGCGCCGTCCTCGACGAGGCGATCGAGAGTGGGGGAAGCACGATTCGTGACTATCGTAGTCCGGATGGCCGCGCCGGGGAGTTCACGGCGCGGCATCGCGTGTTCGGGCGTGCCGGCGAGCCCTGCCTCGTCTGCGGCACCCCCGTGCGCAAGGTCCGTCTGTCCGGACGGGGCACCCACTTCTGTCCGCAGTGTCAGCCTCGCCGCCGCCGTCGGCCCCGGCGGCGCACGGCTCGTCGTCCGAGGGGAGGAACACCGTGAGTTCCGACACGCACGACCGATCCACGGAGGGCGCGGCCCTCGGAGGGCGCACCGTCCCGTTCTGGCTACCGGCGATGATCGCGGGGACGGCGGCCGCGCTCCTGCGGCTGCTCTACGTGTTCGACTTCCGCGACAGCATCGCCTTCGCGTTGCCGATCATGGACGAGGCGATCCACGACATGTGGGCGCGCGGCCAGTCCACGATGTTCCACGAGGGTGTGCCCTACTTCCGGGCCCCGCTGTACATGTGGTTCCTCGACGCGATCTACGCCCTGGATCCGGGTTACCTGTTGCCCCGGATCGCGCAGGCGCTGTTGAGCGCGCTCACCGTGTCGTTCGTGGCCGACCTCGGCCGTCGGCTGGCGGGTCCGGTGGCCGGACTCGCCGGGGGATTGCTGCTCGCGGTGTACTGGCCGTCGATCTACTTCGCGGGCGAGTTGTTGATCGTCACCTTCTTCGTGGCGCTCCTCGTGGCCTCGCTGTGGTGCTTCGTGGTCGGGACGTCGGCGGATCGGCCGTGGCTGGTGTGGGCAGCGGCGGCGCTCCTGGGTGTCGCCTCGATCGCACGGCCTACGGCGCTGACCTTCCTTCCCGCCCTGCCGCTGCTGGCCTGGTGGGCCTGGCCCCGTCTCGAAGCACCCCGTCTGAACGCGCAGCGCGGCCGTCACCTCGCGGCGATGCTCGCGTTGGTCCTCCTGCCCGGGCTCGTGCTCACGGTGCGCAACCAGGTCGTGGGTGACGACTGGGTGTTCATCGCCAGCCAGGGTGGTGTCAACTTCTACATCGGGAACAACCCGGAGAGCGACGGGCAGCGGGCGGTGGTGCCCGGGACGCGCGGGACATGGCTCGGTGGCTACGAGGACACGATCGCGCGGGCCGAGGATGCACGTGGACGCGAGCTGAAGCCGAGCGAGGTCAGCCGCTACTACTACGAACAGGGGCTGCGCTACTGGATCGACGAGCCCGTCGACGCGTTGCAGCTCTACGGCCTGAAGCTGCGCAAGCTCCTGGGTGCATCGGAACGGCCCAACAACAAGAACCTGCACTTCTGGCGGGCGCAGAGCGACATCCTGCGTTGGCCGATCTACCCCGGTTTCGCCCCGATCCTGGCGCTGGGACTGGTCGGGATCGTTCTCTGTCGCCGCCGCGTCGAGGCGACCCCGCTCTGGGCCTTCCTCGCCCTGTACGCCGTCGGTCTGCTGCTCTTCTTCCTCAACGAGCGCTTCCGCCTGCCGGTGGCCACGATCCTCGCCGTCTTCGCCGGGATCACGGTGGCGCATCTCATAGCCCTCGCCCGGTCGCGGCAATGGCGGGTCGGCGCGATGGTGCTGGCCACGGTGCTGGTGATCTGGGGAACGAGCTCGGCCGACCGGATCGGCTTCCACAACGATCGTGTCGACGTCGACGCCTTCAGCCGGTCGACCCTGGGGAACATGTACCTGCGCAAGGGCGAGTACCGCGCGGCGCTGTCGGAGTACCAGACCGCGTTGGACATCTCCCGGCGGTATCCCCTGGAGCACTTCGAGGAGGTCGAGCGCATGGTTCGCAAGAACATGGTGCGTGCCCTCTTCGGGCTGGGCGAGTACGCCGCCGCCGACCAGCACCTCGACCGTCTGGAGTCGGAACGGGCCCGGGATCCCGAACTGTGGGTGCTCCGGGGTCGCCAGCAATTGTGGCGGCATCGCTTCGACCACGCGTTCCGGGAGTTCGAGCGGGCACTCGAAGCCGGCCACGTCACTCCCGAGTCCCTGCTCGGCCTGGCGTGGTGTCAGTTCGAGGGAGGCGGCTACACGGCGGCGCAGCGGACCTTCCAGCAGGTCCTCGAACTGGACCGCGGCAACGCCGAGGCGATGGCCGGACTGGCCAACGTCGAGTTGAACGGTCGCCGGAACGTCGAGCGGGCCAAGCGCATGGCGATCGACGCCCTCGAGCGTGACTGGGACACCCCCCGTGCCCACCATGTGCTCGGCCAGGTCTATCTGCGCGAACAGAACACGCCGCGGGTGATCTACCACTACCGCGAGGTGATGCGGCTCGATCCGAACAATCATGACGTGTCGATCATGCTCAACCGCATGGGCCTCGACCACGAGCACCCCTCGGGGACGGATCGCCCCACCGACTTCTGAGCGGGTCGTGACCGGGCGCGCGAGACAGGAGATCCATGCACCGTGAGATCCGTGTGAAAGGCGCACGGCAACACAACCTGAAGAACATCGACCTGTCGATTCCACGGGATCGGCTCGTGGTGTTCACCGGGGTGTCGGGCAGCGGCAAGTCGTCGCTGGCCTTCGACACCCTGTACGCCGAGGGCCAGCGACGGTACGTCGAGTCGTTGTCGAGTTACGCCCGACAGTTCCTCGGACAACTCGAGAAGCCGCAGGTCGATCATGTCGACGGACTGTCGCCGGCGATCTCCATCGACCAGAAGGCGCCGTCGCGGAATCCGCGTTCGACCGTCGGGACCGTGACCGAGATCATGGACTATCTGCGCGTGCTCTACGCACGGTTGGGCGTGCAGCACTGCCACGTCTGTGGTCGCGAGGTCGGAAGCCAGTCCCCGCAGCAGATGGCCGAGCGCCTGCAGGAGCTGCCCGAGGGGACCAGGCTGCTCCTGTTCGCGCCCATGGTCCGCGGCCGCAAGGGCGAGTACCGCGACCTGATCACCCGGCTCAAGAGCGAGGGCTTCGTGCGGCTCCGGATCGACGGCGCTCTCTACGAGCTCGACGCGCAGGACGCACCGCGCCTGAGCAAGACCATGAGCCACGACGTCGAGGCCCTGGTCGACCGGGTCGTCGTGGGCCGCGCCAAACGCAGCCGCCTGGTCGACTCGATCGAGACGGCGCTGCGTCTGAGCGGAGGCAACCTCCTGGCCGAGACCACGGAGGGCGAGCAGATCCTGCTCGGGGAGGATCGCGCCTGCGTCCACTGCGGAATCAGTTTCGAGGAACTCGCTCCCCAGCACTTCTCGTTCAACTCGCCCCGCGGCGCGTGCCCCCGGTGCAACGGGCTGGGCACCCTGCTCACGGCCGATCCCGAACGACTGATCACCGATCCCGATCTCTCGATCAACGAGGGGGCCGTCGCGTTCATGGGCGCGCTGGCCGAGAAGGAGACCCTGGGGTGGTGGACACAGAAGTTCCTGCAGATCGCCGACCACTACGGAATCGACCTCGACCGTCCCTGGCGGAGGCTGCCGAAGAAGCACCGCGAGGTACTCCTGTACGGCGACTCGCAGCGGATCCGCTATCGCTACGAGGGACAGAACTTCAAGGGGGACTTCGAGGGTGAGGTCGTGGGCGTGGCCAACGAGGTCGAGCGCCTGGTCCGCCAGACCCGCAGCGAGCGCCGGCGGCGCTACTACGCGAAGTTCCTGCACGAAGGATGGTGTCCGAGTTGCGAGGGGTCGAAGCTACGGCCCGAGAGCCTGGCCGTGCGCATGGGTGGACTGGACCTGGCCGAACTCGGAGCGCTGTCCATCCGTGAGGCGTGTGCTTTCTTCGAGAACATCGACCTGCCGGCGCACCAGCGCACCATGGCGCAGGACGCGTTGCGTGAGGTGCGCGACCGTCTGGGGTTCCTTCTGGACGTCGGCCTCGACTACCTGACCCTCGACCGCTCGGCGCCCAGCCTCAGCGGTGGCGAGAGTCAGCGCATCCGTCTGGCCAGTCAGATCGGGAGCGCTCTGGTCGGCGTGCTCTACATCCTCGACGAGCCCTCGATCGGCCTGCACCAGCGTGACAACGGTCGCTTGTTGCGCACGCTCGAGTCCCTGCGCGACATGGGGAACACGGTCGTCGTGGTCGAGCACGACGAGGAGACGATCGAGGCCGCCGACCACGTCGTCGACTTCGGTCCGGGGGCGGGGATCAAGGGCGGGGAGATCGTGTTCCAGGGAACCGTGGCCCGTCTCCGCCGCGCCTCGAAGCGGAGCCTCACCGGCGCCTATCTGTCGGGGGACCTCGACGTGGTCGAGTCGCGGGAGCGCCGGTCGCCGCCGCGGAAGTGGCTCGGAGTCAAGGGCGCGCGTCATCACAACCTGAAGAAGGTCGACGCGCGCTTCCCGCTGGGACTGTTCACGTGTGTGACGGGGGTGTCCGGCTCCGGCAAGAGCAGCCTGGTGAACGAGACCCTCTACCCCGCTCTCGCCCGCGACCTGCACGGTGCCATGCCGAAGATCGGCGCGCACTCGCGGATCACCGGACTGTCGAACGTCGACAAGGTCATCGACATCAACCAGGACCCGATCGGACGCACGCCGCGGAGCAATCCGGCGACCTACGTGAAGGTCTTCGATCTGATCCGTCAGATCTTCGCCCAGCTCCCCCTGGCCCGGGCGCGCGGGTACTCGCCCGGACGGTTCAGCTTCAACGTGAAGGGTGGGCGTTGCGAGGCCTGCGAGGGCCACGGGCAGAAGAAGATCGAAATGCACTTCCTGAGCGACGTCTGGGTCACCTGCGAGGTGTGCAAGGGGCGCCGGTTCAACGAGGAGACCCGCGAGGTCCGCTACCGGGGCAAGAGCATCACCGATGTCCTCGAGATGGACGTTCAGGAGGCCCTGGAGTTCTTCGGCAACCATCCGCGGATCCGGGCGATCCTGCAGACCCTGCACGACGTCGGCCTGGATTACCTGAAACTCGGTCAACCGGCGACCACGTTGAGCGGGGGCGAGGCGCAGCGGATCAAGCTGAGCCGCGAACTCGCCCGCCGCGCCACGGGGCGGACCGTGTACATCCTCGACGAGCCGACCACGGGTCTGCATTTCCACGACGTCAAGCGCCTGCTGGAGGTGCTGCACCGGCTCGTCGACGGTGGCAACACGGTGATCGTGATCGAGCACAACCTCGACGTGGTCCGCAGCGCCGATTGGATCGTCGATCTCGGCCCCGAGGGTGGTGAGGGGGGTGGCTTCGTGGTCGCCGCCGGAACGCCCGAGGAGGTCGCCGCGGTGGACGCGAGTCACACCGGTCGATACCTTCGGCCGCTGCTGCGCTCCGGACGCAGCCGGGTCCGCCGGGCGACGACGCGCTCGCGCCGTGCGCGCCGCGCGACGGGTTGAGCCACCGAGCGAGGAGAGACCTGATGGCCGCCGTCCACTACGTGCACGAATCGCTGTCGGCGATCGACCTGGGCGACCACGTCTTCCCCACGGAGAAGTACGAGATCCTGGCGCGCCTCGTGCGCGAGGAGTTGGGTGTGGATCCGGTCCGGATCCATCCCTGGGACGACGTGGTTCCCGAGGACCTCGAGCGGGTGCACACCCCTCGCTACGTCGAGGACCTGCGGCTCGCCCGCCGGACCTGGGCCACGGTGAAGAGCGAGCTCCCGGTCGACCGTAACGTGATCGCCGGTTTCGCGCAGATGGTCGGCGGGAGCATCGCCACGGTGCGTCTGGCCGCCGAGCATGGTGTCGCCATGCACCTGGGGGGCGGATTCCACCACGCCTTCCCCGACCACGCCGAGGGATTCTGCTACCTGCACGACATGGCGATCGCGGTGGAGCGGCAGCGCGCCGAGACGGGACTCGGGCGTGTGTTGTTCGTCGACGTCGACGTGCACCAGGGCAACGGAACGGCCGTCGTGTACGCCGACGACCGGGAGACCTTCACCTACTCCATCCACCAGACGAACAACTACCCGCTGAAGCAGCGGAGCGACTTCGACCACGGACTCGACGACGGCGTGGGGGACGAGGAGTACCTGGGACTCCTCGCACGCGACCTCGAGATCCTGGACGAACGCTTCGCCGAACCCGAACTGGTGTGCATCGTGGCCGGCGTCGATCCCCACGCCGACGACGCACTGGGTGGACTCGGGCTGACCGCCGAAGGTCTCGCGCGGCGCGATCGCATGGTGCTCGGGAGGTACGTGGGCCGGGGGACTCCGGTCGCCGTGTTCCTGGCCGGAGGCTACGCGCCTTCGGCCGAGACGACCGCGCGACTGCACCTGCAGACCGTGCAGGCGGTGGAAGAGGCGGCCGGACCTCCGTCGGTCTAGTCGCGTCGACCCTCGTAGGCGCAGCGGGCCGTGCAGGTCTCGTGGACGACCACCCGCGCCAATCCCTCCAGACGCGGCTGCAACCGCTCCCAGATCCACGCGGCCAGGATCTCGCTGGTGGGGTTCTCGAGCCCCTCGATCTCGTTCAGGTAGTGATGGTCGAGTCGCTCGTGCAGGGGGGCGAAGGCTTCCTTGATGTCGGCGTAGTCGATCAGCCAGCCCTTCGACACGTCGATCGGTCCCTCGACCTCGACGTCCACGCGAAAGCTGTGCCCGTGCAGCCGGGCGCACTTGTGGCCCTCGGGAACCCGCGGGAGGCGGTGGGCCGCTTCGAAGTGGAAGGTCTTCACCAGACGGACGTGCATCGGTGTCTCCGGGGGCGAAGGACTCTCAGGATCCCGGTCGCGGGGTCGCGACCGCCACAGTGTGAGGCCGGGTGGGGGGTGGCGCCAGGTCCGAGCCGGCTCGCGGGCGATCGGTCCGGGGATTGCTCGCCATTCCCGATCGTACTCCGCGGTGCCCGTGGAGTCCGCTTTCGACCCCTGCCGGCGCGCGATCTGGAGTCCCATGGCCCCGTCCACGGAAAGCCCGGCCCCCGCCGACCGGAAGGATCTTCCGGTGCGGGAGGCGCTCGCGTCGCTGCGGGACGTCCTCGAGACCCTGGCGGCTGCGCAGAAGGAGGGCGAGCAGGCTCTCGAGGCGGCGACGCAGCACCTGGCCGACGAGCAGCGTGCGCGTGAGGCCGCCGAGGAGCGCGCCCGCTCGGCCCGATCGAGCGCGGCGGTGCGCCCGGCTCCGTGGGAGTCGAGGGAACCGGCGTCGAAGGGGTCCATCGGATCGCCCGCGACGAACGAGCCCCGGGGGAGTGGTGGAACCACGGGGGCCGAGGCGCGTCGCGTCTACGCCGGACTCCAGCGTCACGCCCAGACCGTCGATCGTATCGAGAGTGCCGAGGGCCTGCAGGAGTTCCTGTGGGAATTCGCCCGTTCGCGTGGCGTGCGGGGCATGCGGTTGCAGGAGCGGGGGCGATCGCTGTTCGCCGAGGACGCCTTCGGCTTCGCGAACTTCGAAGGGGCCCGCAGCGGCCGGCTTCGCAAGGTGGTCGTTCCCTTCGATCCCGACGCGCTGTTCGGTGCCACGGCCCAGGACCGCGCCGTCTACTCGGGTCCGCGGCCCCACCGCGGGCTGCCCGTCGACCTCGTTCTGGTCATGGGCAAGAAGGCGCCCCCCTGGTGCGTGGTGGTTCCACTGCCGTACCGCAATCGGTGGGGCACCTTCCTCTACTTCGACGTCGTCGACGGCGACATCGAGAGGCTCCTCGAGATCGAGATGATCGCGCGGCTCGCCGTGTTGCAGTCGAGGGCGGCACGGGTGCGTCCGCACGAGCCCGCCGAACGCGTGCGGGCGTTCCGGGTGGCCACGCTGCGCGAGCGCAAACGCCGCCGCGCAGAGAAGGGGAAGGCGGCGAGTACGGAGGCCGAGCGAACGTCACCCGAGAGCGACGGCGACGAATTCGATCCGTTGTCGCGGAAGCGATCCCGGAAGGGACCGGATCTCCGTGACCCGGTGGGCGAGGACCGCTTCGACGACGACGGCAATCTCGTGCATCCGCTCGACGGCAACGAGATCCTCGCCCGCATCGGGGATCTGCCTGCGATGCCCCACGTGGCGGCACGGCTCATCACGCTGCTGAACGATCCCCAGACCGAGATCACCCAGCTGCAGGAACTCGTTTCGACCGACCAGTCCATCGCCGTACGGCTGATGCAGATCGCCAACAGTTCGCTGTACGGGAGCCTGCGCGAGGTGGGCACGATCGGTGAGGCGATCATGCGCCTGGGTTTCACCGCCATCCGCTCGTGGCTGCTGGCCACGGTCACGCGGCAGGTCTTCGTCGGGGAGGATGCCCGCGAGCACACCATGGTGCTGTGGCGACAGTCGGTGCTCGGTGCCCTGGGTGCCGAGTTGATCGCCGCGCGCAGCCGCGCCATGGACTCCGAGACGGCCTTCGTCGGCGGTCTCATGCAGAACATCGGTCTGCTCGTGCTCGCCCGCAGCCACGCCGAGATCTTCGAGGAGATCGACCTCCGCAGTCGCGCTGCCGAGCAGGGCTACGTGGATCTCGAACGACGTCTGCTCGGCTTCGACCACGCCGACGTGGGTGGAATCCTGTTGCAACGCTGGGGACTCGCGCCGGAACTGGTGAGCGCCGTGTCGGCCCACCATCGACTGTCGAGCGTCACGGGTGAGGACAGGACCTTCGCCGCCGTCATCGCGCTGGCCGAGGATCTCGCTCTCCGTCTCGGCGGCGGCCCGACCGAGACGCGGGACGATCCCCTCGCCGATACCGAGGCGGCTCGCATCCTCGGGATGGACGAGGAGGCCATCGCGGCCGTCTCCGAGGAAGTGGCCGAGCGCGCCCTCGACCGCGAACTGTTCTCGGTCTGATCCGCCGGTCACTCCGGGCGATCGAAGTGCAGCCGGCAGCGGGCCTCGTAGGTCTCGCCCGCACCGACCTCGATCCGCTCCGTCGAGGACGTCAGCCGCTGGGAGAAGTGTGCGTGGTCGCCGCACACCATGCAGATCGCCAGCTGCTTGGACACGTACTCGGACACGGCCATCAACTGCGGCATGGGCTCGAAGGGTTCGCCCCGGTAGTCGAGGTCGAGACCCGCCACGATCACCCGCCGGCCGGCCCCCGCGAGTTCGGTGGCGACGCCCACCAGGCGCTGGTCGAAGAACTGGGCCTCGTCGACCCCGACGACGTCGGTGTCTTCGGCGACCGCCTGCCGGAGTTCGTCGGCGTCCAGCACCGCCCGGCTCTTCAACCGGATCTGGCTGTGGGTGACGATGTGTTCCTCGTCGAAGCGGTCGTCGAGCCGCGGCTTGAAGATCTGGACCGCCTGGCGTGCGATCACGGCGCGTCGGAGCTGACGGATCAGTTCCTCGCTCTTGCCGCTGAACATGCAGCCCGTGATCGTCTCGATCCAGCCTCCGGAGCCGGGCCTCGGGTTCATGGTCGACCTCTTCGGGTGCGGGGGCCGAGCAGGGTACCCGGGGTGGGCCGGGCGGGCAAGGGGGATCGGCGGTCGGCCGGGAGCGAACCCCTGTGTTACACTCGCCGGGTTTGGCCCGGAGTCGACCGGTTCGGTCGCGGCTCCCGCACTCCGACCCGGGAACGGGTGTTTCCACCGTGGAATCGATGACGCGCGACGAGTACCGGTCGTGGATGGATCCGCCGGTGTGGGGTGTGATCCACCTGCCGGCGCTCCCTGGCGCCCCGGACTACCTGGACGATCCCGATCGCCCCCTGCGCCGTGCGCTGGAGGACGCGAGTCACCTCGCGCGGGTGGGATTCACCGGCGTCGTCGTGGAGAACTTCGGCGACGCCCCCTTCCACGCGACGGCGGTCGAACCCGTGGTGGTGGCGGCGATGGCCCGCGTGGTGGCCGCCGTTCGCGAGCGTCATCCGGAGATGCGGGTGGCGGTCAATTGCCTTCGCAACGACGCGCTGTCGGCGCTGGCGATCGCGACGGCCTGTCAAGCCGACGCGATCCGCGTGAACGTGCACGTCGGGGCGGCGGTCACCGACCAGGGCCTGATCGAGGGGCGCGCGGCCGAGGTCCTGCGTGCACGGAGGTCATGGGGCGGCAGCGGCGTCAGGATTCTCGCCGACGTCGCCGTCAAGCATGCCGCTCCGCTCGCCGCGCGCAGTCTCGCGGACGAGGCCGCCGACGCCCGCACGCGGGGCCGCGCGGACGCGCTCCTGCTCACCGGGCGCGCCACCGGCGCCGAAGCCGACCCCGGCGACGTCGTGGAGCTGCGCGACGCCGTCGGTGATACCCCACTGCTGGTGGCCAGCGGTGTGACGGCCGATTCGGCTCCGGCCTGGATCGAGCGCGTCGATGGCGCGATCGTCGGCAGTGATCTCATGCACGGAGGCCGCGCCGGAGCCGGGGTCGATCCCGACCGAGCGCGTCGCTTCCTCGCGGCCTGGACACGGGCCGCCTCGCTCCGTACCCCATCCCACGGGAGTTCGCATCGATGAAGGGCGTGATCCTGGCCGGAGGTCTCGGAACCCGGCTCTATCCCCTCACCAAGATCACCAACAAGCACCTGTTGCCGGTCTACGACAAGCCCATGATCCACTACCCGATCCGGGCGCTGGTGCAGGCGGGGATCGAGGACGTGCTCGTGGTGACCGGCGGCAACAGCGCCGGTGACTTCCTCGAGTTGCTGGGCAACGGGCGCGAGTTCGGTCTGCCGACCATGAACTTCACGTACCAGGAGGGCGAAGGCGGGATCGCCGATGCCCTGCGTCTGGCCCGTCACTTCGCGGAAGACGAACCGATCTGCGTGATCCTCGGCGACAACGTCTTCGAACGCAGCATCCGCCACGCGGTCGAGGGCTTTCGCCAGCAGGCCAAGGGCGCGCGCATCCTGCTGAAGAAGGTGCCCGACCCCGAGCGCTTCGGTGTGCCCGTGATCGAGGGTGACAAGGTCGTCCGGATCGAGGAGAAACCGAAGCAGCCCAAGAGCGACTTCGCGGTCGTGGGCGTGTACATCTTCGACAACCGAGTGTTCGAGGTGATCGAGACCCTCAAGCCCAGTGATCGCGGCGAACTCGAGATCACCGACGTGAACAACTGGTACATCGAGCGCGGCGAGATGCAGTGGAGTGAAATGGAAGGCTGGTGGACCGACGCCGGGACCTTCGAGTCGCTGCTGCGCGCCAGCAAGCTCGTCGCCGAGACGGGTGCCAACAATCCCTGATCCACCGCCCGGCGGGCGGGAGGTGCAGTCTTGAAGATCCTGGTCACCGGCGGCGCCGGTTTCATCGGCGCGAACTTCGTGCTCGAGATGCTCGCGACCCACGACGACCTCGAGATCGTGAATCTCGACGCTCTCACCTACGCGGGCAATCTCGAGAACCTCCGCTCGGTGGAGAACGACCCCCGCTACCGTTTCGTGCGCGGGGACATCTGTGACGCCGACACGGTGGCGGC
This sequence comes from Candidatus Krumholzibacteriia bacterium, assembly GCA_035268685.1. NCBI lineage: Bacteria > Candidatus Krumholzibacteriota > Candidatus Krumholzibacteriia > Candidatus Krumholzibacteriia bacterium. The sequence goes on from DATFKK010000021.1 coordinate 51,063, forward strand.
GGTGCTCGACGACAGCGTCGATGCGGCCGTGCACTTCGCGGCCGAGAGCCATGTCGATCGTTCGGTGGAGGGGCCGGACGTGTTCCTGCGCACCAACGTCATGGGGACCCAGGTCCTGCTCGAGCGGATGCGCGCACTCGGCCGGGGTCGCTTCGTCATGGTGAGCACCGACGAGGTCTACGGGAGCCTCGGACCCGACGGAGCCTTCACCGAGGCCACGCCACTGGCTCCCAACAGTCCCTACTCGGCCAGCAAGGCCTCGGCCGATCTGTTGTGCCGCGCCTACCACCACACCTTCGGGGTGGACGTGGTGATCACGCGGTGCAGCAACAACTACGGGCCCTATCAGTTCCCCGAGAAGCTGATCCCCTTGATGATCGCCAACGCCATGGAGGACCGGGAACTCCCGGTGTACGGCGACGGCCGCAACGTGCGCGACTGGCTGCACGTACGGGACCACTGCCGGGCGATCGACGTGGTCCTGCGTCGTGGACGAAGCGGCGAGGTCTACAACATCGGGGGCGACAGCGAACGCGAGAACATCCAGGTGGTGCGCGCACTGCTCGACCATCTGGACAAGTCGCACGATCTGATCACCTACGTGACCGATCGGCCGGGGCACGATCGGCGCTACGCGATCGACGCCACGAAGATCCGCCAGGAACTCGGCTGGGCGCCGCGGATCGTGTTCGAGGACGGTCTCGGCGAAACCATCCGCTGGTATCGCGACAACGGTCCGTGGCTCGAACAGGTTCGCAGCGGGGGATACCGCACCTACTACGACACCATGTACGGTGATCGTTCGCGCTTCGCGCGTTGACTCCGGGACGGAGTCAGACTGGGCTCGGGACCGAGAGGGCGGACCCCTCGATCTCGGTCCCGCGCACGTCGAGCCAGGCGGCCGCACTCAACAGTCGGTCGAACACGCCGACTTCGACGGGCAGCTGTTTCGAGAACTCCTGGTACAGCAGGAGCTTCGGCAGGATCTCGTGGTCGGCGCAGACGAGCGCCGAACGGCGGAGCCGGTGCGGGTGGTCCTGGGACTCCTCGACGACACGATAGAGATCGGGAACCTGGATCAGGCACTCGTTCGCGTCACGGAGATCGAGGACCTCGTTGAAGCCCACGCCGACCGAGGGGTCGGTGGCCACCGAGCGCACGTGATCGACGAGGTCGTCGGGACCGAGCACTCCACTGGCACGTGAGCAGACCAGACGCAGACCGTGGTCGACGTCGTACCGGATGGGCATGCGATTCCTCCTACCGCAAAGGGCCGGGACGGATGGAGGAGGAAGCCTTCATCGTCGGGAACAGTATAGGAATTCCGGGGTCCGGTGCACGCCGATCCACGCGAAAAGATCGCTGAAAACCGTTGTCGATACGTGAGATCAGGCGGCGGGCCCGTAGCGCCGACTCCGCTCGAGTCGCGCCAGGGCCTTGCGCACGATGCTGCCGACGCGGTCGCCGAAACCGTCTCGCGCACCGTCGCCGAGCATCAGCTCGAGGTGACGCTGTGCTTCCTCGTCGCCGATGTCACCGAGCAGGTGGGCCGCCTCGGCCCGGACGTCGGGTGACCCGTCGTACAGCGCGCGGATCAACTTGCCCTGGGCGCTGCGCCCGATCCCTTCGGCCAGGGCACTGCAGGCGTTGATGCGTACGTGGGGGTCGTCGTCGGCCAGGGCGCGGTCGAGGGCGTCGAGGACCTCGCGGCCACCGAGCTTTCCGAGGGCCAGCACGGCCTCCTGGCGCACGTCCGAGTTCTCGTCGTCGAGCAGGGAACGGACGCGTCGTACGGCCTGCTGGTCGCCGATCTCGCCGAGGGCGTGGGCGGCCTCCTCGCGGATGATGGGGTCACGGCTGCGCAGCAGGCCCAGCAGCGCGATCAACGCGCGGTCGGGACGGATCTTCCGAAGGGCGATGACGACGTCGCGGTGGAAGCTCTCCGAGTCACGGTGCAGCATGTCGATCAGACACCGGACGGCGGCACGACTGCCGAGATCGCCCAGGGATGCGATGGCGTCGCCGCGAACCGGCGCCCGGCGCTCGTGCACCACGCAGTTCACGAGGACCCGTTCGGCCCGGCGCGCGGTGTCGGGACCGAACTCGGGTTCGAGCGAGGGATCCGCGAGACGGTGCAGTGCCCTCACCGCGGCCAGCGGGTCGGGGTACGACAGTGTCTGCACGAGCGGAGAGGCGAGGAAGCGCACCAGGGCACGACCGTCGACGTGGCTGCGGTGCGCGGCCAGACCGTCGGCCGCCCGGCGACGGATCGAGCTCGAACCGTGATCCATGAGGCGGATCAGCAGTCGGGTCGAATCGTCGTCCCGCACTTCCGACAGCACGTCGACCAGCCAGCGGGTCGATGTCTCGTCCTGGAGCAGACGATCGATCCACGGCAACAGGCCGGTGAGTCCCCGCCGTTGCACCACCGCGGCGGCCACGTCGAGGGCCTCGGGGACCTCACTGGTCCAGGCCCCGTCGAGGAAGGTCATGAGATCGTCGTCGGACCACAGGCACAGCTCGGTGAGCGTCTGCTCGGCCACGGCCGGTTCGGCGTGCAGGGCATCGGCCAGCGCCCGGTAGGCGTCGCCCACCCGGAGCCCGTCGTGCAACGACGCGCGCATCCGGTCGAGGAATCCGCGGACCTGTCCGCGCAGTGGCTTTCGTCCGAAGTCGATCATGGTACGTTGAGGATTCGAAAATCGGGCGAGGGTGTCAACCTCGTCGCACGGGAGAGGGTCATGGATGACGGAAATCCGACACCGGTGCTGGGGTGGAGCCTCGATCCGTCGGTGGTCGATCGCGTCCGCGCATGGGCGATCGAGGTCGACGGTGTCGAGGTCCGCGACGAAGGTCGCGCCCACGAAAGCCTCGAAGCGCTCGCCCGCGCGCGCGGAACCGCGGCGACCTCGGTCGCCATCGGCGAGGTCGAGGGCATCGACGCCGCGCGCCGGCTGTACCGGGCCTTCGGGGTGGATCCCACCCGGCACCGGCCGAGCAGTGAAGCGCTGATGCGCCGCGCGCGCAAGGGGCAGTCGATCTACCGCCTGAACGAAGTGGTCGACGTGGGCAACTGGGTCTCGCTGGAGTGGCTGCTTCCGCTCGGTCTGTACGATCGCGATCGCATCGTCGGCGACGTCGCCGTCGTCCGCGTCGGCCGTGCGGGCGAGGAGTACGAGGGCATCCGGAAGGGAGCGGTGCACCTCGACGGGCGGCTGTGCGTGGCGGACCGCGAGGGTCCATTCGGGAGCCCGACCAGCGACAGCGCACGCACCTGTATCCGCGCTGCCACGCGCCGGGTGGCAGCGATCCTGTTCGGTCCCCACGACGTGGATCCCGCGCGACTGCGAGCGGCCGGCGAGGCCCTCGCCACCCGACTCGTCGACCACGCCGGAGGCCGGATCCTGTTCAGCGGCCCCGTGACCGGAACGAACGACGGATCCATGCCGCTCCGATGACCGCGCTCACGACCATGCAGGCCGCGGCCAGCACGAAGGGCGCCCTGATCCCCGCCCCGGCCACGGCGAAGCCACCGGCCACCGGGATCGTCGCGCTCGCCAGTCCCAGCGCAGCCTCGTGCACGCCGGCCTGTGCTCCCCGCGACACCGGCGCGTGGAGCGAGTAGTAGAGACTCGACTGGTAGGCGAAACCGAGCCCGGCCCCGAGCAGGGGCGCGAAGGCCATGAGCGTCACGAAGGAGTCGACTCCCGTGACTGCGATCGCGCCGGCGGCCAGCACGACCTGCATGCCGACGAGCGGGATCGCGCGGTAGTGCCAGCTGCGGAGATTGCCGACCGTCACGAACAGCAGCGTCTGGGCCAGGAACACCGACCCGAAGAAGATCCCGAAGTCACGTCCGCCGATCCCGACGCCCAGGAGGACCTTCGGCAGGTGATGGTTCACGGTCGCGGCCACGCCGAACGAGATCCCGTTGGCGATCCACGCGGCGCGGCGGAAGGCCTGCTGGGTCCGGGGTGGGGGAGCCCCGCCCTCCTCGGCGATGGCCTCGCTGTGATCTCCGGGGCGCTCCATGCGCGGCAGGGCCAGCGCCGAGGCGGCGAAGGACGCGGCGGCCACGAGCGGGACACTCTCGGCCCCGATCACGTCGAGCAGGAGGCCGCCGAAGAGGAGCCCGAGCCCTTTGCCCGTGCTCCAGCTCACGTTGAAGAGACGGGTGAGGCCGTGCAGGTCACGGCCGGCGGCGACCTCGGAGAATCCGGCCTGTACCGAGGGCCAGAAGAATCCCAGGCCCACGCCCACCGCCGCCACGAGGGTCAGGATCATCGGGATCGGACCCACGGCGGCCAGGGAGGCCGTGGCGAGAACGGCGAAGCTCAGCCCCACCCGGATCGGTCCCCGCCGCGGAAAGCGGTCGCTCACGCGTCCCGCCATCAGCGCGACGAGTCCGTAGGGCGCGGCGTACATGAGCGGCACCAGGCCGATCACGGCCGACGACGCCCCGAGATCGAGCAGCCGGTACGGCAGGCTCAGCATGAGCAGGTAGAGGCCCAGGTCCGTGAACATCGCGGCCAGGCCCAGTCGGTGTCGAGCGTGCATCCCGGCAGCATCGCACTCCCGGGCGTCGGCTCCAAGCACCGCTTCGACCCGCCGAACGTCCGCTTCTTGCCTTGTCCCGGCGTCGGTGCCGTGGTACCCCTTGGTGCTTCATGATCACTTCATGTACGGGCCCTGGTCACGAGGACCGGCCCGCGTTCGTGCACTCCTGGAGGTCGACGTGAAGAAGTGCATCTGGGTCGCCGCGCTCGCGGCGTGCGTGATCGCCGGCGATGCGCGTGCCGGTGGCTTCAACGTCTACGAGATGGGCGCACGCGCGACCGCCCTCGGCGGGGCCTTCACCGCGACCGCCGACGACGGCTCGGCCCTGTTCTACAATCCGGCGGGGCTGGCCTGGCTCGAAGAGGGCTGGCACACGAGCGTGAACGTCTCGTTCATCCTGCCCGAGTCCAGGTACGAGAAGTCGCCGGGTGTCGTCGGCTATCCCGGCGACGACACGGCCGAGACCGAGGCCGCGGTCTTCACGCCCGGCGGGATCTACGCCTCGTACCATCCGAACGAGGAATGGGCCTTCGGCTTCGGCGTGTTCACGCCCTTCGGCCTCGGTGTCGAGTGGGCCGACCCCGACGACTTCGCCGGTCGACCGCTGGCCACCAACTCGCAGATCCAGGGGATCTACATCAGCCCCATGGTCACGTGGCGTCCGGTGCCGAGCTTCGCCGTGTCCGCCGGCGGCCACGCGGTGGTCACGCATCTCGAGCTGGAGCGGATCGTCACCGGGGGGACCGACCTCGCGCAGAACCTCGCCGACTTCGAGCTGTCGGGCTGGAGCGAGATCTCCTTCGGGCCCGCCTTCGGCGTGATGGTGCGCCCCAACGACCAGTTCAGTCTGGGTCTGAACTTCAAGGGCGGGGTGACCAACTCCTTCGAGGAGCAGGACGCCGACCTCGACTTCCGGGGCAGCACGGCGCTCGATCGTGCGCTGAAGGTCTCGGGCGACCTCGACTACCCCTCGATCCTGTCGGCGGGAATCCGCTTCATGGCCACCGAACGGCTCGCCCTGATGTTCGACTTCGTGTGGTTCGACTGGAGCGTGTTCGACCAGGTCGAGCTGAGCTTCGACGATCCGAGCTTCGACACGGTTCTCGAGGAGAACTACGACGACGGCCAGCAGTGGCGTTTCGGCGTGGAGTACTTCTGGAACGAGTCGACGCGCCTGCTCGGCGGCTTCGTCTACGACCAGACCCCACAGCCGGTCGAGAGCATCTCGGCGCTGCTGCCCGACGCCGATCGCCGCGACTACAGCCTCGGCATCAGTCGTCGCGGCTGGGGTGGTGAGTGGACGCTGGCCTACATGCTCGTCGACTTCCTCGAGCGCGACACCTTGATCGACGGAGTGGGGCAGAATCCCGACGGCTTCGACGGAGCGTACCGTTCGATCGCCCACATCCCGACCGTCGGCTTCAGCCGCAACTTCTAGGGGAGGACACGACCGTGCGTATTCGAATGGACCGTATCGTTTCCGTCCTCGCAGTGGGACTCTTCACCCTGGCGGGCTGTGGTCCCGACGACCCCTCGGCGCCGTCTCGGATCGCGGGCCAGATCCCGGACGCGCGGATCACCGCGATCGGGAACAGCCTCACCGCGGGCTTCCTGAACAATGGTCTGGTGGTGACCGGTCAGCGCGCCGGCTACGCCAACGTCGTCGCCCGGCAGATCACCGGCCGGGACATGAGCCTGCCCCTGATCGACCTGCCCGGTCTGGGATCGAGCACCGATCCGGACACCGGAGCACCACTCGGCACCGCCTACGTGACACCGACCGGTCAGATCGCATTCCGTGAACTGCCGACCACGGATCCACGGGACCTCCTCCTGGCCGCGGCCCTGCCCGTGCCCTACGACAACGTGGGCGTACCCGGTGCGCTGACCGCCGACGTGCTCGAGACGACTTCGGCGATCAATTCGGTGAGCCCGGGGAATCTGTTCTTCGACCTCATCCTGCGCAACTCGGCCCTGCCGCCGGGGGACACGACGCAGCTCGACCAGCTCGAATCGCTGGTCGAGAACGGTCTGCCGGGGACGTCGCTCGTCATGTACTGGGTCGGGAACAACGACGTGCTGGGTGGAGCCCTCGGCGGGGATCCGGTCGAGGGAGTGAACGTGACGCCGCCTTCGGCCTTCGCATCGCTCACCGATGCCGCGCTGGCGCGGATCGACGCGCTGGACGTGCCGCAGGTCGTGGTACTCAACGTTCCCGATGTCACGGCGATTCCGTTCGTGACGTCGATCGCTGGCCTGCTGTCCCAGGGTGGCCTGACGCCGGCGGATCTGAACACCGCGGAGGAGAACGTCGCCTTCGTCCTGCTCACGGCACAGACGCTGCTGTTCGAGGCCGATGGCAGTGTGGACCTCGACTACGTGACCGGTGCCTCGGCGACGCCCGAGACCCTGCCCTCGAATCTGACGCTGACGCAGGCGGAGGTCGTCGTTCTGCAGCAGACGGTGGCTGCGTTCAACGATCACCTCGCCACGGCGGTCGACGCCGGCGGACGCGACTGGGCGCTGGTGGATGCCAACTCGCTGCTCTCGGGCCTGCCGCTCGACCCGACGGCGCCGCTGAACAGCCTGTTCCCGCTGGTGCCTTCACCGGCCGGTGGCCTGGTGCAGAACGAGGGCAGTGCCTTCAGTCTCGACGGGGTCCACCCGAGCGAGCGCGGATACGCCCGCCTGGCGAACGCGGTGCTGGAATCCCTGAACACGACCTACGGCACCGAGTACCCGCTCGTCGATCTGGCCGGTGTGGAGAACACGATCGGTTTCGAGGACTTCGGTGGGGCGGCCGGGCGAACGGCTCCGACCGTCGACCCCGAGGCGGACGTCTTCCGGGCGGTGGTGGAGTTCGTGCAACAGCGCTGAGCGCGACGCCACGCTCGATCGAGACGAGGGGAGCTGACCGGCCGGTCAGCTCCCTTCTTCGTACATCGATTCGATGACGTCTGCGTAGCGTTCCGAAACCACCTTGCGCTTGACCTTCATGCTCGGCGTGAGGTGACCGTCGTCCTGGGTGAACTCGTGGTCGAGCGCCCGGAAGGTCTTCAGCTGCTCGAAGCTCGCCAGGCGCTGATTCACCGCGTGCACGACATCGGCGTAGATCCGCTGGACCTCGGCGTGGTTCACCAGGGCGCTGCGGTCGGACGCGTCGAGGCCGTGCTCGGCCGCGGTGGCCTCGAGCGCTTCGAAGTTCGGCACCAGCAGCGCCACCAGGTAGCGGTGGCGATCGCCGATCACGACGGCCTCGGCCACGTGCTTGTCGAGTTTGAGCTCGTTCTCGATCGGCTGCGGGGCGACGTTCTTTCCGCCCGCGGTGACGATGATGTCCTTCTTGCGATCGGTGATGAACACGAAGCCGTTCTCGTCGATGTGGCCGATGTCGCCGGTGTGCAACCAGCCGTCGATGATCGTCTCGGCCGTGGCCTCGTCGTGCTTCCAGTAGCCCTTCATCACGTAGGGGCTGCGGGTGAGGATCTCGCCGTCGTCGGCGATCTTCACCTCGACGCCCGGTACGGGCGGGCCCACGCTGCCGGGACGGAACTTCTCGAAGGTGTTGACCGAGATCACCGGCGAGGTCTCGGTCAGGCCGTAGCCCTCCAGGATCGGTAGTCCGGCCGAGTAGAAGAACTCGGCGATCTCCTTGGCGAGCGGCGCGCCGCCCGACACGAAGAAGCGCAGACGGCCGCCGGTGCGCGCGCGCAGCTTCTTGAACACGAGCGCGTCGCCGATCCGGCGCTGGAACTCGACGGTGGCCGGCACCGGGCGTCCCTCGACGTGGGCGTCGGTGTACTCGCCGCCGATGCGCCGCGCCCACTCGAAGATCCGGCGCTTGAGGGCGCCGCCGGCGTTCGCGTTCTCGATCACCCGCGCGTAGATCTTCTCGTACAGTCTCGGCACCGACACCATGAGTGTGGGGCGGACCTCGCCCATGTCGGCGGCGACGGTCTCGATCGACTCGGCGTAGTTGATGGACACACCGGATCCGATCATCAGGTAGTGGCCGGCCATGCGTTCGAGGATGTGGGACAGCGGGAGGAACGAGAGGCAGACGTCGGCCGGAGTGACGTCGAGGACCTGCAGCCCGGCGGTGACGTTGCCCGCGATATTGCCGTGGGTGAGCATCACGCCCTTCGGCTGTCCGGTGGTGCCGCTCGTGTAGATGATCGTGGCGAGATCATCGCGTCCGACGGCGTCGGAGCGGCGGTCGACCTCGTCCTTCCTCGATTCCACGTTCCGGCGCCCGAGGTCGCGTAGGCGCTCGAGCGTGAGGCCGTTCGCGCGGTCGGCCGGTTCGAACGACACGACCAGCCGGATCGAAGGGACCGCCGTCTCGATCCCGTCGAGCTTGGCCACCTGCTGTGCGGTGGAGCAGAACACCGCCACCGGCTCGCAGTCGCCGAGGATGTACTCGATCTGCGGTCGCAGGAGCGTCGGGTAGATCGGAACGAGCACCGCGCCGATTCGTTGCGTGGCGATGTCGACGAGCGCCCACTCCAGGCGGTTCTCGCTGAGCAGTGCGACACGGTCTCCCGCCTCGACACCGTGGACGAGCAGAGCGGCCGCGCATTCGCCGACCGCACGGTCGAAGTCCTCGGTGGAGACACTCACCCAGCGGCCGTCGCGCTTGTACCGGAACATGTCCGACCTGGGTCGGTTCGAGACGGCGTCCCGGTACAACTGGGTCAAGGTGGTGAATTCCATGGGAAGCTCCCTTGCGCGCAGCGTTGCTCGGACGGATCACAATCTTGTACTGTCCCCTCGATGTCACGGACTGTCAACCAACAGAGCAACGATGCGGGCGCGGCGCGTCCCGGCCCACGGCGGGCCCGGGCACTGGCCGAGGCGCTCGTGGAATGGTATCGCCGGGTGGCGCGCGATCTTCCGTGGCGCCGGACGCAGGACCCGTACGCGATCTGGGTCAGCGAAGTGATGCTGCAACAGACGCGGGTGGAGGTCGTGACGGGTCGCTGGGCGCCCTTCCTGCAGCGTTTCCCGGACGTGCGGTCGCTCGCCGAAGCCGATCCGGCCGAGGTGCTGGCCGCCTGGGCGGGTCTCGGCTACTACCGACGCGCCCGACAGCTGCACGCGGCCGCACAGCGGATCCTCGAAGTGCACGGCAGTCATCTTCCCACCGACAGTGCGGCCCTGCGGTTGCTGCCGGGCTTCGGCGCGTACACGGCCGGTGCGGTCTCGAGCATCGCCTTCGCCGAGCGCGTCTGCGCCGTCGACGGGAACGTCGAACGCGTCCTGTCGAGACTGCTGGGACTCGAGGGGGACCCGAAGCGTGCACCGACCGCCGGTGTGATCCGTGAGGTCGCCACGGCACTGGTGGCCGAGGAGTCTCCCGCCGAGGTCAACCAGGGGCTCATGGAGCTCGGGGCGACGGTCTGTACGCCGCGGTCGCCGCGGTGCGGCGCGTGTCCGTGGTCGGGCGCCTGCCGGGCCCGAGCCTCGGGACGCCCCGAGGATTTTCCCCGCACGGCTCCGCGACGCCGCTCGATCGAGGTCGCCTGCTACGCGGCCGTGGTCGGATCGCCCCGCGGACTCCTCTGGCGCCGTCGCCCGGAGGGCGAACCGAACGCCGGACTCTGGGAACTGCCGACGACGCCCTGGCATCCGGGGAAGGCGGACGTCGCGGCGGCGCAGGACGCCCTCGAGGACCTCGGGCACGGTCTCGATCGCCGATGGCGCGTGGGAGACGCGCTGGCGCGGGCCAGGCACGGGATCACGCACCATCGCATCACGGTGGTGGCCCACCGGGTCGAGGACCTGGGCACGGCGCGCTTCGATCCGGGGAGCCTCCGGCTCGGGCCGCCGCACGAGGCCGAGACCTGGGGTCTGACGGCGGCCACCACCAAGCTGCTCGGTCGGCTGCCGACGTTGCTCTGAACCCCGGTTGCCGCTCCCGGCACGGGGTCCTTTATTGGAAAGGTTGCTTCGAACCCGCAACTGACTCCTGCACAAGGAATTGCCCGGATGAGTGAGGATCTCTCCGCAGCCGGCGCCACCGCCGAGAGCTACGCCGACTACCACCCGACCCACCCGGTCCGCTTCGTGACGGCGGCCAGCCTGTTCGACGGCCACGACGCGGCCATCAACATCTTCCGCCGGCTGCTGCAGCGCGGAGGTGCCGAGGTCGTCCATCTCGGCCACAACCGCAGTGCCGAGGAGGTCGTCGACGCGGCCCTGCAGGAGGACGCGCAGGGGATCGCGGTCAGCAGCTACCAGGGTGGCCACGTCGAGTACTTCCGGTACATGAAGGATCTGCTCGAGCAGAAGGGCGCGCCGCACGTCCGTCTGTTCGGTGGTGGCGGAGGGGTCATCGTCCCCGACGAGATCCGCGAACTCGAGGCCTACGGAATCGAGAAGATCTACACTCCCGACGACGGTCGCCGCATGGGTCTGGAGGGGATCATCGGTCACATGATCTCGCGCAGTGACTTCGTGCCGCCGAAGCCCGAGGCAGTGGAGCCCGGCGACGTGGCCGGGCGCTGGATCGCGGTCGCCCGCACGATCACCCTGGCCGAGAGCACCGACGACGACCGGAGCGAGTTCGAGGCCTCGCTCGAGCGTCTACGTCGGCTGCCCCGGCCCGCGACCCAACCCGTGCTGGGCATCACCGGCACCGGGGGAGCGGGCAAGAGCTGCCTGACCGACGAACTCGTCCGCCGTTTCCTCCGCGACTTCGACGACAAGACGGTGGCCGTGCTCTCGGTCGATCCCTCCAAGCGCCGCACCGGCGGCGCTCTCCTGGGAGATCGCCTGCGCATGAATGCCGTCCACCACGAGCGCGCCTTCATGCGCAGCCTGGCCACGCGCGAACACCGCGGAGAGCTGAGCGCAGCGATCCAGGACGCGATCGAGGTGGTCAAGGCGGCCGGCTACGACCTGGTGATCGTCGAGACCAGCGGCATCGGCCAGAGCGACGCCGGGATCGTGGACGTGTGCGACGTGCCCATGTACGTGATGACCAGCGAGTTCGGCGCGGCCAGTCAGCTCGAGAAGATCGAGATGCTCGAACTCGCCGATCTGGTCGCCGTGAACAAGTTCGACCGGCGCGGCAGTGCCGACGCCTTCCGCGACGTCTGCAAGCAGTACAAGCGCGAGAACGACATCGATCCCATGACGCCGAACGAGGATCTGTCGATCTACGGCACCATGGCCTCGCGCTTCAACGACGAGGGCGTGAACGCGCTCTACTCCGCGATGATCGAGAAGATCGCCGCCGCGACCGGGGTCGACTGGAAGAGCACGCTCGAGGTCCCGCGGCTGCAGGTGACCGACGTCCGCGATCAGATCGTGCCGCCGCGCCGGACCGCCTACCTGGCCGAGATCGCCGAGTCGGTGCACCGCCGCAAGCAGAAGACCGATCGCCAGAGCGACGTCGCGCGCCGGGTGCAGCACCTGCGGGCCGCGCTCGACGAGCTCCCCGCCGACGATCCCGCGCGCTCGTCCCTGCAGCAGAGGCTCGAGGTGGTCGACGCGGAACTCGACGACGACGTCCGCCGCCAGCTCGAGGACTGGCCCCGTCTGCGCGAGCAGTACTCGGGCGACGAACTCGTCGTGGAGATCCGCGACAAGGAGATCCGCAACGACCTGTCGACCACGTCGCTGAGCGGCACGAAGGTGCCGCGCGTGGCCCTGCCGCGCACCGAGGACCACGGTGAACTCGTGCGCTTCCTGCGCGAGGAGAACGTTCCCGGTCGTTGGCCCTTCACCGGCGGCGTCTTCCCCTTCAAGCGCACCACGGAGGACCCGAAGCGGCAGTTCGCCGGTGAAGGACCACCCGAGCGCACCAACCGTCGCTTCCACTACCTGTGTCTCGACGATCCGGCCAAGCGCCTGAGCACGGCCTTCGACTCGGTCACCCTGTACGGCGAGGATCCCGCCGAACGTCCCGACATCTACGGCAAGGTGGGCGAGAGTGGGGTGTCGATCTGCTCGGTCGACGACATGAAGAAGCTCTACAGCGGCTTCGATCTCAGCGATCCCATGACCAGCGTGTCGATGACCATCAACGGTCCCGCGCCGATCATCCTCGCCATGTACATGAACACCGCCATCGACCAGGCCTGCGAGCGCTGGCTGATCGAGAACGGGAATCTCGACCAGGCGATGGCGAAGCGCGACGCGCTGTACACCGACCAGGGTCTCGAGCCGCCGCGCTACCACGGCGAGCTGCCGAAGGGCAACGACGGCGTGGGGCTCGGATTGCTCGGGATCAGCGGTCGGGACGTCGTCCCGCCCGAGGTCTACGCAGAACTGAAGGAACGCACGCTGAGCACGGTGCGCGGGACCGTCCAGGCCGACATCCTCAAGGAGGACCAGGCCCAGAACACCTGCATCTTCTCGGTGGACTTCGCCCTGAAGATGATGGGCGACATCCAGCAGTACTTCGTCGACCACCGCGTACGCAACTACTACAGCGTGTCGATCAGCGGCTACCACATCGCCGAGGCGGGCGCGAATCCCATCAGCCAGCTGGCCTTCACGCTTTCGAACGGCTTCACGCTGGTCGAGTACTACCTCAGCCGCGGCATGCACATCGACGAGGTGGCGCCCAACCTGAGCTTCTTCTTCAGCAACGGACTCGACCCCGAGTACACGGTGATCGGCCGGGTGGCCCGCCGCATCTGGGCGACGGCGATCCGTGAGATGTACGGCGGCAACGAGCGCAGCCAGAAGCTCAAGTACCACGTGCAGACCAGCGGCCGGTCGCTGCACGCGCGCGAGATCGCCTTCAACGACATCCGCACCACCCTGCAGGCCCTGCTGGCCATGCAGGACAACTGCAACAGCCTGCACACCAACGCCTACGACGAGGCGATCACCACGCCCACCGAGGAGAGCGTACGGCGGGCCATGGCGATCCAGCTGATCATCGCGCGCGAGTTCGGTTGGGCGAAGAACGAGAATCCGCTGCAGGGCAGCTACTTCGTCGAGCAGCTCACCGACATGGTCGAGGACGCGGTGGTCGCCGAGTTCGAACGGATCAGCGAGCGGGGGGGCGTGCTCGGCGCCATGGAGACCCAGTACCAGCGCGGACGGATCCAGGAGGAGAGCCTGCTGTACGAGACCCGCAAGCACACCGGCGAGCTGCCGATCGTGGGCGTGAACACCTTCCTCGACGCCAACCGACAGGACAATGCACTCGAGACGGGCGATCTCGTCCGGTCCAGTGCACAGGAGAAGCACCGCCAGATCACGGCGGCGCAGTCCTTCCAGGGCGCGCGGCGGGACTCCGGCGCGGCGGCCCTCGAGCGGCTCCAGACGATCGCCACCAACGGGGGCAATGTCTTCGAGGAGTTGATGGGGACCGTGAAGGTGGCTACGCTCGGCCAGATCACCCACGCGCTGTACCGCGTGGGTGGCGAGTACCGTCGCATGATGTAGCCGCGGAGGTCCGGACAGGTGAAGATCGCGTTCATCGGGACGCACGGGGTGGGCAAGACCACCCTGTGCTTCGATCTCGCGGCGAGGATGAAGCGATTGGACCTGTCGGTGGACATCGTCAAGGAGGTCGCGCGGCACTGCCCGCTGCCGATCAACCGCGACACCACCCTCGACGCCCAACGCTGGATCCTGCACCAGCAGATCAGCGAGGAGATCGGCGCCTGCGCCCGCTTCGACGCCGTGATCTGCGACCGGAGCGTGCTGGACAACTACGCCTATCTCGTGCACCGCATGGGAAATCGCGAAGAACTCGAGCCTCTCGTGCAGGACTGGGCACGCAGCTACGACGCCCTGTTCAAGGTTCCCGTCGTCCAGGCCCCGCGCTTCGACGGAACCCGCGACGTCTCGGCGGAGTTCCAGCGGGAGATCGACGACGTGATCGAGCACCTGCTCGTGCGCTTCGGGGTGCGCTGCCATCGCCTGGATCCGGCCCACCGTGCGAGCTGGCCCGCCACGGTTCTGCGGTCGGTCGGGCTGCCCGAGTCGCCCAACCAGTTCGACCTCTTCGACGAGGGTGGGTGATCCGCTGCTGCCAAGCGCGGGAGGATCGGTTACCCTGGCGGGAAGGGGTCGGTTCCGCCCGGGAGCGCGGGATCACCGAGCGCGGAGAGCACGTTGAGAGCAGCCGGACGGACCGACATCGGACGACATCGCGCGTCGAACGAGGACAGCATCCTGCTGATCCCCGATCGAGGCCTGTTCGCCGTGGCCGATGGCATGGGTGGGCACCGTGGGGGGCGCGTCGCGAGCCACATGGTGACCGCGGAGCTCGGCGAGATCGCCCGGGCCTCGGAGACCCCGTTGGACGGTCCGGCCCTCGAACAGGCACTCGTGCAGATCAATCGTCACGTCTTCGAGCGCGGCGAGTCCGATGCCGACCTCCAGCGCATGGGTTCGACCTGCGTCGCCGTGTCGATCGACGGTCGGCTCGCGCAGGTCGCGCACATCGGGGACAGCCGGTGCTACCTCGTGCGTGAGAATCGGACGTGGCAGGTCACGAGCGACCATCGCGCGATCCAGACCATGATCGACCAGGGCGCCCTGACCGAGTCCGAGTCGCGCGTCCACCCCATGCGCAACGTGCTCACGCGCAGCGTCGGCGTCGAGCCGGCCGTCGAGGTGTCCCGCAACGAACTCGAGTTGCAGTCCGGCGACCGGATGGTCCTGTGCAGCGATGGTCTGACCGACATGCTCACCGAGGCCGAGATCGCGGCCGAGGTCTCCGCCAGCTCCGATCTCGACCAGCTCGTCGAGTCCCTGGTCGCGCAGGCGAACCAGGCCGGTGGATCGGACAACATCTCCGTCGTGGTCGTCGAGATCGACGACGGAGTCGGGGAATGACGCCATGAAGTCGAGGATCCCGATGATCGCGCTGATCCTGCTGCTCGCCCTTCCGGCGACCGCGCAGGAGACGGGCGCCGACGAAGACCCCCCACGCGCCTTCCAGGGGCAGGAGTCCACGCGCTTTCCCGACTACCCCGACGCGCCGCCGGGAGCCCCCGACGCGCGCCTGCGGATCGTGTTCGACCTGGTCTCGCGCGATCAGGAGATCGCCGCCGAGCCGAACGAGCCCTTCGACGTGTACGTGATCGCACACGACGTACAGGTCGCCCTGCGCGGTTGGGAGGCCCGGCTGCAGATCGACGAGCGTCTGACCGTGGTCGAGTCGCAGCTCCTGGCGGAGGTGAACGTCGGGCAATGGCCGGACGTCTACGCCGCGGTCAAACCCGCCGACTGCCAGGCCGGCGCCACCATCGTGCTCGCGCAGATGAAGATGATGCTGACCGAGTCGGCCACCGACGTCGTGCTGGGTCTGGCCCCGGCCAGCCGCCCGAGTGCACCGACCGTCGAGACCGAACTCGAGCCTCCCACGCCGGTCTATCTCGTGTGCCGGCCGGGCAAGGACATCCGGCCCTTCGACTACTGTGAGACCTGCGCCGTGGTGAATCCGCTCGAGATCGAAGCGGAGCGCGACGACGACGCCGCATCCGACGCGAGCAGCCTCTTCGACCCGGTCTCGGGCCGTCACCGCTGACGAACGATCTCAGTCGAGGTGAGCGCGATCGCTGTCGCCCATCTCCACGCCGCCGTCCGGGAAGTAGTCCCGCCAACGGTGCTCGACGGTCGACGCCGTGTGCTCGTCGCAGAAGAGTTCCTCGGGGAATCCCGGCTTGAGCCGAGCGTCGATCAGCACCGGAGGCTCGAACGACGGGTGCAACCGCTGCAGTCGAACGCTCGAGCCGTACACGTCGGCGGCGGGTTCGAAGCGAGTGAAGGTCACCCACAGGAAGTTGAAGTCACTGCGGGCAGCCTGGGCGGCGTCGTCGGCCAGGACGACCAGTGGCCAGGGGGCGAAGGCCGGATCGCGTACGAGGCGTTCTGCGGCCTCGGGGTCGTCCACCGCGCTCGGGCCTTCGATCACCAGGCAACCTCCGCAGTAGACCTCGGCCCGCCGGACACCGGCCGGCAGCTCGCCGCGGAACTCGCGGGGGAGCTCACGGATCGGATCTCCCACGCCGAGCAGGACTCCCTTGCTGCCCTCGTTCACCTGCGGGCCGTTGTAGTCGAGGGTGTCCATGGACAGGTTGCCGAAGACGTACAGATCGGTGCGCGGGTCGAACCGCTGAAGCACGTGCTCGAGCGTGCCGCGGAAGTCCCGGAGGTCGCGCTCGCGGTCGAGCACCAGCAGGAACTTGGTGAGCGAGAGCTGGCCCTCTCCCAGGATCCGGAAGGCAGCGCTCATGGCCTCGCGCTTGTAGCGCTGCTTGACCACCGCCGCCGACAGCGAGTGGTAGCCGGTCTCGCCGTAGCTCCAGAGGTCCACGACGTTCGGCATGACCAGGGGGAAGACCGGTGAGAGAAGTTCCTGCAGGAAGTCGCCGATGAAGAAGTCCTCCTGCCGTGGCTTGCCGACGACCGTGGCGGGCAGGATCGCGTCACGCCGACGCACGATCGAACGGACCTTCATCACCGGATAGTCGTGACGCAGCGAGTAGTAGCCGTAGTGGTCGCCGAAGGGACCCTCGGGTCGGCGTACACCGGGCAACGCCTCGCCCACGACCACGTACTCGCAGTTGGCCACCAGGGGCAGCGGGCCGTAGGGATTGTCGGCCATCGCCAGGCGCTCGCCCGCCAGCAGCGAGGCCAGCAGGAGCTCGGGCACGTTCTCGGGCAAGGGCGCGATCGCCGACAGGATCAGCGCCGGAGGACCACCCAGGAACACGTTCACCGGCAGGGCCGCGCCCCGCGCCTCGGCGACCTGATGATGGAAGCCCCCGCCCTTGCCGATCTGCCAGTGCAGTCCGAAGTGCTCGTCGTCGTAGCGCTGCATGCGGTACATGCCGAGGTTCGGCGCGCCGGCGTCGTCGGGATGCTCGGTGTAGACCAAGGGTAGCGTGACGAAGGGACCTCCGTCCTTCTCCCAGGTGGTCAGCAGCGGCATGCGCCCGGCCTTCGGCGAGGACTCCCGCACGTCGAGCACCGGGGCGTCGCGCCGCTTACGCAGCCCGATCCGAAGCAGGGGCGCCGCCAGGTCGCGCTGGCTCCACATGCGTCCCAGCGTGGGCGGCATGAGCACGTGCGGCAGGGCCGCGATGCGTTCCACGAGCTCCTTCGGCCGGCGGCCGAAGGCCATCTCGACCCGCTCGGCCGTTCCGAACAGGTTGGTCACGGTCGAGCGGTCGTGTCCCTTCAGGTTGCGGAACAGCAAGGCCGGTCCGCCCGCAGCGATCACCCGTCGGTGGATCTCGGGTGCCTCGAGGTGCGGGTCGACCGGGGCGTCGATCTCGACGAGGTCACCGCGCTCACGCAGGCGGGACAGAAAGGTCCGGAGGTCGGGAAACAGGGATTCCACGCGGGCCTCGGGGGTCGGGAGGAGAGGATCCCGAAGCTAGCCGAGGGGATCGCCCCGGGCAAGCGGACGGGTCCCGGCCCTGGCGCCGGGGGCTTGGCGAGGCGCATCGGGACAGTGTACGTTCCTCGGAGAGAGTTGCATCGCGCCCCCTCCTGCGACGCCGAGGAGCGACGTGGTCGACATCATCCGGTGTGAACGCTGCGGCAAGGTGATCCCCGCTCTCGAGACGGGATGCCCGTACTGCGAGGAACCCGACCGGGGGCTCGGCGAGCCCCACTACCTGCCTCTGGCGATCCGCCTGCTGCTCGGCCTCTTCGCCGTGAACGTCACGGTGACCATGGTTCTGGCCGTCGCCACGCTCCTGAACAACTTCGGGGGCTCCCTGCGCGATTCGGTCCTCACCCTCCTTGCGACCCTGCGCTTCCTCACCGCCGCCGGCAGTCTCCTGGCGCTCGTCCTGCGCGAGCCGTGGGGACGCCACGTGCCGCTGGTCTTCGTCGGTTTCGAGGCGCTGACGGGCATCGCGATCACCATGGGGTGGCTGCCCGACGCCCGCTGGGCGGGAGGAATGCTCGCGCCCCTCTGGAACGTCCTGTTCCTCTTCCTCTTCCTGCGGGAGGACGTCCAGGTGCGCTTCGACCCCGGCATCCTCGATCGTCGGGCGGTGGGCGAGCTCCTCTCGCAGGTCGGTCGTCCCGAGTCGAAACGCCGACGTCGATTCCCGGGTCGCGGTTGAGCACCGTGGCCGGACTGCTGCTGACCGGGGCCAGGCTCTTCGACGCCCGCGGCGATCTGCGCGGCGATTCGGTGCTGGTCTGTGACGGCCGGATCGCAGCGTTCGGGCCGCGACGGGAACTCGAGCTCGACGCCGCGTGCGAGGTGATCGACCTGGGTGGGGCCCTGTTGCTCGCAGGGATGACCGACACGCACACCCACTTCTTCGAGTGGGCGCGGCGACGGGCAGGGATCGATCTGTCCGGAGCGCAGTCCTTCGACGATCTCCTGACCACACTGCGTGCGGCCGCCGCATCGGTTCCCGACGATCCGGAATGGATCGGCGGTGGGGGCTGGGATCCACACTTCCTCGGCGACCGCGGACGCTTCACGCGGCAGACCCTCGACCAGGTCTTCGGCGACCGGCCGGTGTTCTTCGAGGCCCGGGACTACCACACCCTGTGGTGCAATACCGAAGCATTGCGCCGGGCGGGCGTGATGGACGGCCGGGCCGAGGCGCCCGCGGGAGGATGGATCGGACGCGACGCCGCGGGCCGGCCCGACGGTCTGTTGCACGAGACCGCGTGGGAACTGGTGCGCACGGCGCGACCGCCGGTGAGCGATGCCGTCGCCGACCGGTGGCTCGACGAATCCCGCGACGCCCTGCACCGCCTGGGGCTGACCGGCGTGCACTGCATGGAGCCGATGGACGTGCTGGCCCATTACCGACGCCGTGCCGACGCGGGGCGGGCCGGACTGCGCATCTGCTTCCACACGCCGCTCGAGGATCTCGACGCCCGCATCGAGCGCGGTGAGGCCTCGTACGCGGGTCGGGACCCGTGGCTGCGTCTCGGCGGGGTGAAGGTCTTCATGGACGGCTCCATGGGTTCGCGGACCGCGGCCATGTACGACGCCTACCCCGACGGTGGAGCCGGGACGCTGTTGATGGAAGCCGACGAGCTCGTCGCGGTGCTCGACCGCGCAGCCGGCGCTTCGATCGCCGGGACCGTGCACGCCATCGGAGACCGGACGGTCGACGTGGTCACCGAGGCGATCGAGACGGTCCGGGCCCGGTACGGCGGCCACCTGCGCCACCGTATCGAACACGCCCAGTGTGTTCGTGCCACCACCGTCCCGCGACTGGCCCGCCACGGAATCGTGTG
Source organism: Candidatus Krumholzibacteriia bacterium (assembly GCA_035268685.1). NCBI lineage: Bacteria > Candidatus Krumholzibacteriota > Candidatus Krumholzibacteriia > Candidatus Krumholzibacteriia bacterium. The sequence goes on from DATFKK010000021.1 coordinate 70,815, forward strand.
CGCGATGCAGCCCGTGCACCTCGAGGACGACCTTCCACTGCTCGACCGAGAGTGGGGCGCCGCAGCGGCGCGGGCCTATCCGCTACGCGAGATGTGGGACGCGGGGGTTCCCGTGTGTCTGGGCAGCGACATGCCCGTGGCCACGCCCGATCCGTGGCACGGCCTCCGCCTCACCGTGGCCCGTCGCGGTCGCGACGGCCGCGAGTTCCACCCGGAGCAGGCCCTCGCGGTGGACGAAGCACTGGCCGGATACACCGCGGCCGCGGCCCCGGCCGGTGGTCGGGAGGCCGATCTCGGCCGGATCGCAGTCGGGATGCGCGCCGATCTCACGGCCGTCGACGACATCCGCGGGGAGGATGCCGACACGTGGTCGGCCGATCGGGTCCGACTCACCATGGTCGACGGAGCCGTGGTCCACCACGCCGTGTGAGCCTTCCGGCGGCGATCCCGCGTTCCGAGCCCCGAGCGAGGTGGAGCGGACGGAAGAGTCCGATAGGACGGTGGCACGTCGGGGCTTGATATTTCGACGTCGAGGTTGGATTTTATGGTCTGGTCGGCCGGATCAGGACCGGTCGCGACCGACCCTCGTTCGCGGAGTGTTTCGACTTGATCTCCCAGACCGCCGAGTACGCCCTGCGCGCCGTCGTGTGCCTCGCCCGATCCCCGCGCGAGCGACGGTGGACCGTGCACGACATCCACTCGACGACGGACGTCCCGGAGGGATACCTGTCGAAGGTCATGCAGCAGCTCGCGCGCGCGGGAATCGTACGATCGCAACGCGGCAGGGCGGGGGGATTCCACCTGGCACGCCCGGTCGACGACCTGAGCGTGCTCGACGTGATCAACGCGGTCGATCCCTTTCAGCGGATCCGCCACTGCCCCCTGGGCCTTCCCGAGCACGAGCACGAACTGTGTGCGCTGCACCGCCGGGTGGACCTCGAGATGGCGCGCGTGGAACGTGCCTTCGGCGAGACCAGCTTCGCGGAGCTCTTGAGCGAGCCCGGACCGCACTGGCCGCTGGGTCTGGAGAACCGCGACGACTAGCGCAGGGTGGCCTCGAAGGCGGCGTACCAGATGGCTCCGTCGTACAGCGGCACGAGGGCGTTGATCCCGCGGGTCGTGAACTCGGGGTAGGTGATCTCGTCGCCGAGCAGGTTCTCGCCCGAGACGCTCAGGTGGTAGTTTCCGGGTGCCCCCACGCCGAGTCGACCCAGGTCGAGGCGCAGTCGTGCCGACAGCAGGTGGAAGTCGCCCGGACGAGGATTGACCTCGGGCACGGCGACGTCGGTGATGTCGTTCACCTGCGTGGGATCGAGGAAGGAACTGTTCCACACCCCGAACGAGTGTCCGGCACCGCGGTGGACGAAGCCGCCCTTGAGCATGGTCTGCGGATGCAGTGCGGCGTTCTCACGGCCCTGGTCGTCCTCGTCCTGAGCGAAGGAGGCGTTGCCCTCGAGCATCAGACCACGGCCGAGTTTCATGCGGCCCTCGAACTCCAGTCCCACGAATTCGTGCTCGCCTCCGTTGACGTTCTGGACGAACGACTCTCCGTCGTGCTCGACCCAGCGGCGGACCACGATGTCACTCATCGTGCTGTGGTATCCGGTCACCGCCGCGGTGAAGGTCTCACCGCGGAAGGCCACCTGGGCCTCGTAGGTGTCCACGAGCTCCGGACGCAGTTCGGGGCTGCCGCGGAAGACCGGATGGTCGAAGGACTTCTCGAGCTGCGAGCCGCTCCGGAAGGCCTGGCTGTACAGGAACTTCAGGGTGAGCCGGTCGTGGGGGTGAGTGATCACCGCGGCGCGTGGCGACACCCGGCCGTCGATCCCCTCCACGCGATTGTACTGAGCGCCTGCGACCAGCTTCAGGCGCTCGTGGGGCCAGTGGTCGCCCTGGACGTAGAAACTTCCGGCCGTCTCGTCGCCACCGAGCAGGAGGTCGCTGTAGTGGTCGGTGTACTGGACGGTGCCCCCGACGAGTAGGCGCGTGGTGGGGGCGACGTCGTAGTCGAGGGTCATCTCGGCGAGCACGTCCTCGACGTCCACCACCTTGCCCCCGTCGGGCTGCCAACTGAACCACTCGTGGTCGTTGTAGGTGAGGTTCAGGTTCCCGTGCAGGTCCTCGGTCAACGCGTGCTGGTATCCCACGTCCCCGAACACCGCCACCGATCGCCCGTTGCCCCAGGCCCGCTCGGGCATCCACGCGTTCTCGGACATCCACAGCGATTCGGGCCGGAAGTCGGCGTAGTAGAACTGTGCCCGCAGCCCGCGATGCTGCATGTCGACGAACAGTCCCGTGGTCTCGCGGAACCAGTTGGTGGTGGCCGTCGAGTCCCGGTACCCGGTGAAGCTGTAGTCCGGACCCCCTTCGTTCCACCGGGACAGGGCCAACGTGAGGGCCAGGTCGCCGTCGCGGACGTGCACGTGCCCGCTCTGGGCCGACGCCCCGTGGTTGCCCGCGGTGACAGAGGCGCCCGCATCGAGCGACTCACCGTCGGCGCCCAGGGTGATCAGGTTGATCACCCCGGAATATGCATTCGAGCCGTGGAGTACCGATCCGGGGCCGCGGATCACCTCGACGTGGTCGAGGACTTCGATCGGGAAGACGGCGTAGATCGTGTGGTTGATACCGCCTGCGATGGGGTCGCGCAGAGGTCTTCCGTTGAGCAGGACGAGAACGTGGGTGTTGTAGGGGGTCAGCGTCTGCCGTCGCATGCTCAACAGGTTGTCGGTGAGCACGTTCGCGCTCAGGAACAGCGCGCTGGTCACGCGGTTGAGGACCTCGCCGAGGTTCCGTGCGCCGTAGGCGCGGATCTGGTCACGGCCGATGACGGTGACGATCGCCGGGGCGTCCTCGGCGCGTTCCGTCGCCTTCGAGGCTGCGGTGATCGGAACGTCCATCAGTTCCTCGATCGACAGATCGAGGACAGGGTCCCGGGGCTCGGCGGCACGAACCACCCGACCGGCCGGCCAGACCTGCAGCGTGATCGCCAGGCAGGCCACGGCGAGCATCCCTTGCAGGGTGCGGCTCCGACGGTCCGTGCGCTGGAATTCCACCATCTGAGACCTCGTTCCCGGCGTGTCCCACGCGTCGGTTCCGGCGCGGGGGAGTTCGAACTCGGTGGAACGAGCAAGCCCCGGACCGACGGGTCCGGGGCTCGTGGTCGGGGCGCCGGAGGAGCGAAGGTCAGTCGGCAGCGCCCCAGCGACGGGTGACGTAGGCCTCGACCATGCGGGTGAAGTCCTCGGCGATGGTCGGCCCCTGCAGCGTGCTGTGCAGCTCGCCGTCGACGAACACGGGAGCCTTGGGATCCTCACCGGTGCCCGGCAAGGAGATCCCGATGTCGGCGTGGCGGCTCTCACCCGGTCCGTTCACGACGCAGCCCATGACGGCCACGGCCAGTTCCTCGGCACCGGGATAGCGCTGGCGCCACTGCGGCATGCGCTCCAGGAGGTAGCCCTGGATGTCGTCGGCGAGTTCCTGGAAGAAGGTGCTGGTGGTGCGGCCACAGCCGGGGCACGCGGTCACCTGCGGGAAGAAGCTGCGCAGCTCCATGGACTGCAGGATCTGTTGGGCGATCCGTACCTCCTCGGTGCGGTCGCCGCCGGGGGCAGGGGTGAGGCTCACGCGGATGGTGTCGCCGATGCCTTCGGCCAGCAGGACGGCGATGCCCGCCGTGCTCGACACCGTGCCCTTCGAACCCATACCCGCTTCGGTCAGTCCGAGGTGGAGTGGAAGATCCGTGCGGCGGCCGAGACGGCGGTAGACCTCGATCAACTCGGGGACCGCACTCACCTTCGTGCTCAACACGATCCGGTCGTGACCCAGCCCGATCTCCTCGGCGGCGTCGGCGCTGCGGACCGCGCTCTCGACGATGGCGTCGAGCATCACGTCACGGGCCTCGCGGGGGCGGTCGCTCTTCGCGTTCTCGTCCATGAGCCGGGTCAACAGGTTCTGGTCGAGGGAACCCCAGTTGACACCGATGCGGACCGGACGGTCGTGGTCGATCGCCACCTGTACCATGGTGCGGAAGTTCTCGTCGTGCGAGCGGCTGGTACCGACGTTCCCCGGGTTGATGCGGTACTTCGCGAGGGCTTCGGCGCAGCCCGGCACCTCGCGCAGGAGTTTGTGGCCGTTGTAGTGGAAGTCCCCGACCAGCGGCACCTCGATGCCGGCGTCTTCGCAGCGCTGCCGGATCTCGGCCACGCACTCGGCGGCGCGCTTCGTGTTCACCGTGATCCGGACGACCTCGCTGCCGGCGCGCGCGAGGTCGATCACCTGTGCGGCAGTACCCGCGGCGTCCTCGGTGTCGGTGTTGGTCATCGACTGCACCATGACCGGGTGATCGCTGCCGACGGGAATGCTCCCGATCCAGCAGGTCGGCGTGCGTCGTCGCTGCGGCTTCACGGTCGGGTCACTCTCCCTGCTCGGCGGATTCCTCGGCCAGGATCCGGTCGACGGTGTTGTAGGTCACGCTGTGGTAGCCCGGCCGCGCGCGTTCGTAGATCTCCTGCGCGCGATCGAGACCGTTCTCGGCTCCGAGCAACGCTTCGAAGAGCGGTTGCACGAACTTGCGGCGCCCGACCTCGAGCAGGAACTGCTCGACCTGCGGGTCGGCGGCGCGATAGCCCGTTTCCAGCGACAGGATCAACCACTCGCACAGGATCTCGTAGTTGCGGCTGTGCGTGAGGTCGAAGGCCCCGTCCAGGGTCGCCATGCGCGCCGGTTCGAGATCGTCGGGGAGTACGTCGAGGAAGTGGATCCACTCGAAGGCGGTCCAGGCCTCGGTGCCGGGCAGGGTTCCGTTCCCGACGAAGCGGGCGGCGGCGGCATCCACGCGACCGAAGGCATCGCTCTGCGCCACCGGCGCGGTGTCGGGCACGCCGGGCTGGTGCAACCACACGTCCAGATCGATGCGCGCGGCGGCCTCTGGATCCTTCGTGAAGAGCTCGTCGTGCAGGATCTCGACGAAGCGGCCGGTGGTCATGGTCTCGAAGGCGTGGGTGTCGAAGTACTCGCGCAGGAAGCGATCGAAGGTCGTGCGTCCGAATGTCTCCTCGAATCGGCGCAGCAGCAGGTAGCCCTTCTCGTAGGGGACGTTCGAGAAGGCGTCGTCCGGGTGACGTCCCGCCAGGTCGACGACGAGCCGCGTGTCGGGATGCTCGTGGCCCATGTCGTCGAGGTCCTCGATCAGGTCGTCACGACCGATCATTGCCTCCATCTCACTGCGTTCGCGTCCGAACAGCTTCTCGATGATCCGTCGCTCGAGGTACACGGTGAAGCCCTCGTTGAGCCAGAAGTCGTCCCAGGTCGCGTTGGTGACCAGGTTGCCGCTCCAGCTGTGCGCGAGTTCGTGTGCGATCAACGCCACCAGCGAACGATCACCGGCGATGATCGTCGGCGTGGCGAAGGTCAGCCGCGGATTCTCCATGCCGCCGTAGGGAAAGGCCGGCGGCAGCACCAGGACGTCGAAGCGGCCCCATCGGTACGGTCCGTACAGCTCCTCGACGGCCACGATCATGTCCTCGGTATCGACGAACTCGGCGTGGGCGTCGTCGACGATCTCGGGCTCGGCCCACACACCGGACCGCGGACCGATCTCACGGAAGGCGAGGTCGCCCACGGCCATGGCGATCAGGTAGCTGGGAATCGGCTGGGGCATGTGGAAGCGGAACACGCCCTCCTCGGACGGATCGCTGCGGTCCTCGGCCGCCATGAGCGCACGCAGCCCGTTGTCGACCCTTAGTACGGCGTCGTAGGTGATCCGCACCGACGGGTCGTCGAAGAGGGGGATCCAGCTCCGATTGTAGATCGACTGGCCCTGCGAGTAGACGAAGGGGTGGTCTCCACCGGCGGTCTGTCCCGGTTCGAGCCACTGCAGTCCCGCGGCCTCGGGACGGCTGGCGTAGTCGACCTTGATACGGTCGGCGCCGTCGGGCAGCGTCACGAGCAGGTCGCGCCCCTTTCCGGGCACGGCGTCGCGCAGCTCCCACTCGGCCTCGACCCAGGTATCACCGGGGTCGACCCACACCGCGTGCAGCACGAGGCCGTTGGTGTGCAGGAGCACGGGGGCGTCGATCTGTTCGGCCTCGCGTACGTGATGCACTGCGTGGCCGTGGACGATGCGTTGCTGGAAGTCGACGGTCAGATCGAGTTCGACGTGATCGATCACGCGGGCCTCCGGTCGTCGTGGTGCGGGGGAGTCGGCGGGAGGATCACTCCGCGGTTGCTCCTACCCTCGATCCTCACCTGCAGGGGGTGGTCGAAGCGCAGGTGACGGACGTGGTCTGTCTCCCGGACCCGGGCGTGGCCCTCCAGCCAGTCCCAGTCGATCCGGTCGTCGCCGGCGTAGGAGTTCACCGTGAAATAGGCGATCCGCAGCGACGTCATGTTCTGGAAGAAGTGCGTGCCCTGACTCGGGGTGACCCGGAAGTTCTCGAGCGACGTCTCCACGATCACGCGGGCCGCGGAGATCTGATCCCACGTGACCGGTATCCCCAGCCACGGATCGGAACTTCCCCAGCGGCCGGGTCCGATCAAGATACAGCGTCGGCCCTCCGCGGCCAGAACGGCGTTGATCTCGCCGACCTCTTCGGCGATCCGTCGCGTCCGGGAGGCGTCGAAGGCCGAGGGGCAGACGTAGATGACGTCGCACAGGTCGTTCATGCGCCCGTTGCCCAGGGCCGCCGTGCTGAAGCACAGGGCCCGCTCGATCTGCTCGTTCCGCAACGCCACGTCCTCGGGTTCACCCCCCGCCGCCAGGCGCCGGAGCTGCAGGAAGCCGAAGGTGGCCTCGTCGCTGCGCAGATCCACGGCGAACTCCATTTCGACCTCGCTGCCCATTCCGGCGACCCCGGTGTCGAGGACCTCGCGCAGGAGGGCGGCCAGGGGGAAGGCATCGCTGTTGAGGATCGGCGCGAAGGTGAGGGCCGGATAGCCGTCCTTGCGCAGGCCCTCGACCATGCGGTCGTTCTGCGGCTGGTAGGTCGACGTCAGCAGGGGGAGCACGCCGTCCGGGCGCGCGTCGTCGACATCGAGCCGCAGGAGATTCGTGTCCTCCTCGATCCCCGGCAAACGGTGGGGATGCTGCAGATCGAGGGCGTAGAACTGCCGCTGGGCGTTCTCCAGCGTCGACTGCACGGAACTGAAGGCCGGCACGCTCCTCGGGTGCCGCGGCGAGAAGCGCAACGCCTGCAATCCGCCGGCGACCTGCCGCCCCAGGCCGAGGGCGACGACGGCGATCCCGTCCTCGCCCCGCATCGGCGCGATCGGGTAGTAGTTGAAGGAGCGGGCCACCCCCGAGATGTGCGGGTAGAAGCGGTCGCCGTGCCGTGATCCCACGACCTGCTGCAGGACCACCGCCATCTTCTCGTCCTCGATCCGCGAGCCGGTCGACTCGGCGTAGGCCTTGGCCGCACGGCTGAACGTGGACGCGTACACCAGCTTGATCGCCCGTGAGAGCTGGGCCAGGCGGACGTGCGCGTCGGGATGACTGTTGGGCACCATGTAGGTGCGGTAGATCCCCGCGAAGGGCTGCGAACTGCTGTCCTCGAGCAGGCTCGAACTGCGCACGGCGAGCGGGTAGTCGATCCGCCGGAGGAAGTTCTCGAGGTCGCTGCTCACGTGTGCGGGCAGCTTGGCCGTCGAGAAGCGATGGGCGATCTCCTCGTCGGTGTTGTTGCCGTAGGCCAGGTCGAGCAGCTCGTTGTCGGCGAGGAATTGATCGAACACGTCGGTGGCGATCACGGCCGTGCGCGGCACCGTCACGTTGATGTCGGGGAATCGATCGTGCAGCGCCGGATGGTGTTGCAGCATGGCGTTCGCGAAGGCCAGGCCGCGCCCCTTGCCGCCCAGACTGCCGTGGCCGATCCGCACGAAGGGGCTTCGTTCGTCGAAGCGCGTCGGTGCGAAGTCGGTCACGATCCCGCGCTGGGTCTCGAGCCGGTGGGCGCGCATGGTGTCGACGAGGTAGCGCCGGAGTTGGTCGATGCTGTCGAAGTCCTCGATCCGGAAGGGGCGGATGCGCGAGGCCAGGCCGAACTCGGTGCGCGCGCGGAGCCAGTTGCTGAAGTCGTTGCGCAGGGCGTGGTGGCGCAGGGATTCGTCCGGAATGCTCTGCAGCTGTTCCTCGAGTTCGCGCAGATTGCGCGCGCGGCCCCACTCCGAACCGTCGGGTACGATGAACACGAAATCGCCGAATCCGAAGTGCCGTTCGACGAAGACCTTCAATTCCTTGAGCAGGCGGTGCGAGCGCTTGTGGATGAAGTGCACGCCGATCTCGCGAGCGAGCTTGCGGGCCTCGGCGTCGCTGGACTGCAGTAGCATGGGCATGGTCGGATCGTCGCCCTTGATCCGCTTGAGCAGTTCGAGCCCGGCCATGGGATCGTTGCCGCCGTCGCCGTAGGCATCGGGCGGAAAGCTCTTGTCGCTGATCACGCCCAGCATGAACGGCCGGTACTTCTCGTACACGTCGATGGCGTCCTCGCGGTTCTGTGCCAGCAGGACCTTGGGCCGTGCGCGCAGGCGTAGCAGCCGATTCGCGAGATTCACGCCGTCGTCCATGAGCAGGTGGGTCTGCTTGACGAGCACCGTGTAGAGGAGGGGCAGGTACAGCGAGATGAAGCGGGCCGAGTCCTCCACGAGCAGGATCGTGCGCACACGAGCGACCTCGGTGTCGTGATCGACGTTCCAGCGGTCCTCGAGCATCTTGATGATCGCGATGAACAATCGGGCGTCGCCCGACCACAGGAAGACGTGGTCCACCGCATCGGGGTGGCGTTCCGCGGTCAACCGCTGCAGCTCGCCGATGTCGAAGGCCAGCAGTACGACCGGGCAGTTCGGTTCGATCTGCTTGATGCGCCGCCCCAGGCGCAGGCCGTCGAGGTTGCCGATCCTCGAGGTCGTGATGACGAGGTCGAAGGGTTGCTGCTCGATCAGTTCCAGGGCCTCGGCCGCCGTCGCCACGCGCGTCACGCGGGGGCCGTCGCTGAGGTTCAGCGACACGTACTCGTTGAGGATCAGCTCGGTGAGACGCCCGCCCTCTTCGATGACGAAGGCGTCGTAGGCACTGGCCACCACCAGGATGTTGCGGACCCGATGGGGCATGAGGCGCTCGAAGCTGGCCTCGCTGCGGCGGGTCTGGGCGAAGAGTCCGGACAGACCGGCGGATTCGACCATGACGACCTTCGGACGGGGTGGGTGTCGCCTCTGCGGCAACGAAAACGGGCCGAGACGCGGTGAGGATGTCCCTCGGCGCCCCGGCCCGTCAACGATCGGCCACGTGGATGGTCTCCGCGGCCGGGTGGGCTAGATCAGGCCCTGCTCCAGCATGGCGTCGGCCACCTTCAGGAAGCCGCCGATGTTGGCGCCGTTCACGTAGTTGCCCGGCGTCCCGAACTCCTCGGCCGTCCGATGGCAGTTCTCGTGGATGTCGATCATGATCCGGTGGAGCTGCTCGTCGACCTGCTCGCGGGTCCAGTTCATCCGCTGGTCGTTCTGGGCCATCTCGAGGCCGCTGACGGCCACGCCGCCGGCGTTCGCGGCCTTGCCCGGCCCGTAGAGGATGCCCTTCTCCACGAAGAGCTCGACGGCCTCCGGCGTGCTCGGCATGTTCGCGCCCTCGCTCACCACGAAGCCGCCCTGCTCGAGGAAGGCCTTGGCGTCGTCGAGGTTCAGCTCGTTCTGCGTCGCACTCGGAAGGGCCACGTCGCCCCCGACGCGCCAGACGCCGGTGCCGTCGTGGTACTCCGCACCGAACTTGTCGGCGTACTCCTTGATCCGGCCGCGCTTGACGTTCTTCAGCTCCATCACGTACTGCAGCTTCTCGGCGTCGATGCCGTCCTTGTCGACGATGAAGCCGGACGAGTCGCTCAGCGTGATGACCTTGCCGCCGAGTTCGATGACCTTCTCGGTGGCGAACTGGGCCACGTTCCCCGAGCCCGACACCAGGACCTTCTTGCCCTCGAAGCTGTCGCCGCGGGTCTTGAGCATCTCTTCGGCGAAGTACACCGCTCCGTAGCCCGTCGCTTCGGGCCGGATGAGGCTGCCGCCCCAGTTCAGGCCCTTGCCGGTGAGCACGCCGGCGTGGAAGGCGTTCTTGATCTTCCGGTACTGGCCGAACAGGAAGCCGATCTCGCGACCGCCCACGCCGATGTCGCCGGCCGGCACGTCGGTGTCGGGACCGATGTGGCGCTGCAGCTCGGTCATGAAGCTCTGGCAGAAGCGCATGACCTCGTCGTCGCTCTTGCCCTTCGGGTCGAAGTCGCTCCCGCCCTTGCCGCCGCCGATGGCGAGCGTGGTCAGGCTGTTCTTGAAGACCTGCTCGAAGGCCAGGAACTTGAGGATGCCCAGGTTCACACTGGGATGGAAGCGCAGGCCGCCCTTGTAGGGGCCCAGAGCGCTGTTCATCTCGATCCGGAAGCCACGGTTCACGTGGACGTCGCCGTTGTCCGCCTGCCAGGGCACGCGGAACATGATCACGCGTTCCGGCTCGCAGATCCGTTCGAGGACCCGGGCCTTCTTGTACTCCGGGCGCTGATCCACGACCGGCAGGAGGGATTCGACGACTTCTTCGACGGCCTGGTGGAATTCCTTCTCCGCCGGGTTCTTGGCGATGATGCCTTCCATGAAGGCCTGCACGGCACTGGACATGCCCGTTCCTCCTACCGGTTCGACTGGGTTCTAGTGGTCCCGGATCGGACGTTGGCCGGCGCGACGAGAACGGGGACGAGGCGATCGACGTAGACGGAGTCCCAAGCGATGTCCACCCGGATCGGATTCCCTCGTCACCCGCGTCGGTCCGCCGAGGCGGGAATGGGGTGCACGACGGGCCGTGCACCATTGCGACCGGACGGAATGGTACGGGCCGGGCAGGGGGTGCCCAACATCCAAAACGTGATGATCCGGGCGGAATCGGGCCCCGGAGGCGGGTTGGGGCGCCGTCGAGGCCGGGTGGCTCGGGCCTGACCTCGGGCCGGACACGGAAAAGGCCGCCGGCAGGTCACCGGCGGCCCTCTCGGAAGTTGGTTGCGGGGGAGGGATTCGAACCCTCGACCTTTGGGTTATGAGCCCAACGAGCTACCAGACTGCTCCACCCCGCGGCGTTCAGCGGTGCGCAACCTAAGCGCGAACCGGGGGTGTGTCAAGACGGACCGTCGGGCGGGTCGGCGCGCTCGCCGCCGACCAGATGGTGCACCTCTTCGTGGGGACGCTGCATCCGGTACAGCTCGCGCGCCACGCGTTCCAGCTCGTGGCCGCCGGGCTCCAGCAGAGCCTCGGTCGCCCGCTCGTGCGCCGCGCGCTCGGTTCGTAGCGTCTCCAGTTCGGCCCGCAGGTCGCCGACCTGCTCCTCTGCGTCGCGCACGGCCAGCCAGCCTGCGTCGCCGAAGATCATGACGTAGAACAACAGGGCCAGGGCGAAGCCGACCCCGAGCCAGTGGCGCCGCTGACGGCGACGCCGCTGCGCCCGGATGCTCCGGACGAAGGGCGCGTCCCGCTCCGCCGCGCGACGCATCGCGTCAGGCCTCGTCGCTCTCGACGTCGTCCTCGGTGACGCCGGGGAGGTTGTAGAAGCACTCCTCGCCCGGATAGATCGCGAGGTCGCCGAGTTCCTCCTCGATCCGCAGCAGCTCGTTGTACTTGGCGATCCGGTCGGTCCGCGACATCGAGCCGGTCTTGATCTGACCGGCGTTGGTGGCCACGGCCAGGTGGGCGATCGTGACGTCCTCGGTCTCGCCGCTGCGGTGGCTGATCACGTTGGTGTAGCTGGCGACCTTGGCCATCTCGATGGTCCGCAGGGTCTCGGTCAGGGTGCCGATCTGATTCAACTTCACCAGGATCGAGTTGGCGATGTCCTCGTCGATGCCGCGGGCGAGGCGCTCGGGGTTGGTGACGAAGAGGTCGTCCCCGACGATCTGGACGGTGTCGCCGAGTTCCTCGGTCATCAGGCTCCAGCCCTCCCAGTCGTTCTCCGCCAGACCGTCCTCGATCGACTGGATCGGGTACTGGTCGACCAGGTCGCCGTAGAAGCGGACCATGCGCTCGGCGTCCCAGCTCTCGCCGCCCTCGGCGCCCAGGACGTAGCCGCCGTTGCGGTGGAACTCGCTGGCCGCGGCGTCGAGGGCCAGCACGATGTCGGTCCCGGCCACGTAGCCCGCCTTCTCCACGGCCTCGAGGATCACCTCGATCGCCTCGGCGTTGCTGCGCAGGTTGGGGGCGAAGCCTCCCTCGTCGCCGACGCTGGTGGCGTAGCCGCGGCCCGACAGGACCTTCTTGAGGTGGTGGAAGGTCTCGGCGCCCATGCGCAGGGCCTCGCTGAAGCTCTTGGCCCCGACCGGCATGATCATGAATTCCTGCAGGTCGACGTTGTTGTCCGCGTGCGCCCCGCCGTTGAGCACGTTCATCATCGGCACGGGGAGCATCCGGGCGGCCACACCGCCGATGTAGCGGTACAGGGACATCCCCGTGGCGTTCGCCGCCGCGTGGGCCACGCCCAGGCTCACGCCCAGCACCGCGTTGGCCCCGAGCTTCGACTTGTTCGGCGTGCCGTCGGCCTCGATCAGGAGCCGGTCGACCAGCGCCTGGTCGAGCGCGGTCACGCCCTCCAGCTCGTCGGCGATCACGTTGTTGACGTTCTTGACCGCATCGAGGACACCTTTACCCAGGTAGGCCTTGTCGTCGTTGTCGCGGAGCTCGACGGCCTCGTGTTCGCCCGTCGATGCTCCCGAGGGAACGGCGGCGCGGCCGACGGATCCGTCCTCGAGCAGCACCTCGACCTCGACGGTCGGGTTGCCGCGCGAATCGATGATCTGGCGGGCGTGGATGCGTTCGATCTCGATCATGGTGTGGCCGTCCTGGTGGTGGGGCGGGCGTTCCGGCGACCTCCGGAGCGCGAACGGGCGGATGATAGGTCTGCACCCGGGCCTGGTCAATAGGCCGTGTGCCGTCTAAACATAGGTCACACGGCGGTTTAGGGGCGATCACGATTCCGGTCCGGATTCGCTCCGAATCGTGCAACCGCCGGGGAGGTCCGGGCGTAGTGCCCGTGACCGGAGCTGTCGGAGCGAGCGGCCAGCCGACCGGTGGGTCGGCGGCCGGATCGCAGCGGAAGGCGACGGTCTTGCAAAGCGATGCCCAGGTGATCGCCCGCGCCCGGCGCGGTGAGGAGGCGGCCTTCGCCGAGCTCCTCGCGCGCTTCCGCGCCCCGGTCTTCAACCTCTGCCTGCGCATGTTGAAGAACCGCGACGATGCCGAGGACGTCGCCCAGGAGGTGTTCGTGAAGGTCTTCGGAATGCTCGAGCGGTACGACGACCGCTACGCGTTCCGGAGCTGGATCTTCAAGATCGCGGCGAACCAGAGCATCGACTTCATCCGCCGCAACCGGGTGAAGCTGCAGAGCCTGGACGAGCCGTTGAGCTACGGCGGGGAGGAGATCGAGCGCCAGTTTCCGGACGAGGCGCCCACTCCCGAGGAGACGGTCGAAACGGAGGAGATCGGTCGACTGCTGTCGAAGATCACCGAGGAGCTCCCGCCGCACTACCGATCCATGATCGTCCTGCGGCACCAGGAGCAGCTGAGCTACGAGGAGATCGCCGAGGTGCTGGAACTGCCCCTCGGCACGGTGAAGGCCCGGATCCACCGCGCGCGCGCCATGATGAAGGACAAGCTCCAGCGGCGGCGTGGGGGACTGGGATCGGTGCTCTGATGCGACGCGCGCCGGAGCCGGAACCCGGAGGAACGGAGGGAGCACCATGATGGCCGACCACGCGCGTTCGCGCGACGAGGGGCTGGATGCCCTGGTGGACGCCTACGTCGACGGGACGCTCGACGACAAGCAGGCCCTGCGCCTGCATCTGCGCGCCCAGGCCGACCCCGTGGTCGAGGAGCGGCTCCGGTCCACGCGCGCCTTCTTCGAGGCCCTGGAATCGATGCCACGGGACGAGCCCGGAGAGGAGTTCGACGCCGCCGTGCTCGCGCGCGTTCCGTTGGATCGTTACGCGAGCGCGCCGCGCCGCCGCCCGCCGGTGATCGTGATCGGTGACCTGGCGCCGTCGCGCCTGGCCCGTACGGTACGGTCGATGGGTCGGCTGTCGATCGCCGTGACGGCGGCCTACCTGTTGACGCTGGCCGTGGCCGGCACGCAGGTGGGATCGGTCGTCGCGAGCGGTGCCGATCGGGTGGCCGCGACCCTGCAGTCGTGGGCCGCGGCGAGCGAATCGGTGCCGGTGCTCGGGGCGCTCGTCGGCGTCCTGGGATCGATCCACCGTGTGGTGACGGCGTCCGTCGGTGGTCTCGCCGACGAAGTCGGTCTGCACGGGGCGACCGTGGTCCTGGGCCTGGTACTGGGTGTCGCCGTGCTGGTCGCGGCCACTGCCCAGCGCCGTCGGCGCGCCGGATCCCCGACCGTCGGGCACTGAGGCTCCGTTCCCGGCCCGGGTCTTCACCCCCCGCGAGGTCATCGCATGTCGCATCGCCGCCTCCTTCCGCTCGCACTCGGTGCGGGGGCGCTCCTGCTCGGGAGCGTCCCGTCGACCGTGGTGTGGGCCGCGCCCCAGGACGCGGCTCCGGAGGTCTCGGTGCGTGTGTCGGACTCCCCCGAGGCGGAGGCGCCGGAGGTCTTCACCGAAGAGGAACTCGACCAGCTCTACCGCGATCTCTACGGGATCCAGATGGAGCTCGGCCGGCGCAGTGGTCGCCCCGCCGACCTGGACTCCCTCCGCGCCGTCCGCGACAGCCTGCTGACCGAGATCCGAGGCCTCGCCCGCCAGATCGAACGTCGGGGCCGCGAACTCGACCGCCCCGGTCCCGCCGACGAGGAATGGCAGCGCGAGTTCGACACCTTCGTCCGCGAGCTCGAGTCCACGGCCGCCGACGCCGACTGGGACGGTCTGGCCGAGACCCTGGGTGAACATGCCGAGACCTGGGGCGAGGGTCTGGCCCTCCTCGGGAACGAGCTGAAGGAACTCCGGGTGGACATCGACGAGGATCGTGTCCGCATCGACACGGGCTCGGGCAGCCGCGTGACCTTCACGATTCCCCGTGAGGTCAAGGAGGAGCTCCGCCGCGGAATCGCCGAGGTCGGTGTCGAGCTGGAGCGTGTGCTCGGTGACTCGAACCGGGGCCAGTGGGGGCGCGAACTCGAGACCCTGCTCGACGAGCTGCCCGATGACGTGTCGGGCCGGTTCTTCCCCGGCCGTCAGCGCGAGAAGACGGTGATCGCCGAGTCGATCTTCCGGGTCGGCGAGGACGTCGAGGTGGGCGAGCACGAGATCGTCCAGGGCGACGTCCTGCTCATGGGCGGGGACGCCTACGTCGCGGGCGAGGTCGACGGCAACGTGTTCATCCTCTTCGGCGACCTGTTCGTGGAGGAGCGCGGCAGCATCGCCGCCGATGCCGTGAGCGTGGGCGGGCGCGTGCGGGTCGACGACGATTCCGAGGTCCGCGGCCGGCGCTTCGACGTGAGCACGTCGGTCCCGGGGATCGGTCCCGCTGTCTGGGGTGGTGGAGGCGGCATCGCCTGGTTGGTGCACTGGTCGCGCGTGGCGGTGCTGGCCCTGCTGATCGTGGCGGGCTTCCACCTGGTCGAGAAACGCATGACGAAGCTGGCGCAGCACGGGCAGGAGCACTACGTCCGCGATCTCGCGTCGGGAGCGCTCTGGTACGCCGTGGCACTCGGGCTGTTCGTCCTGGCCTCGGGCGGCCTGGTGATCTCGGTGATCGGGATCCCGGTGGTGCTGGTCCTGGTCGCCGGGTTCGGGATCGGATCGTTGCTGGCCTACGCG
>DATFKK010000022.1 GCA_035268685.1 Candidatus Krumholzibacteriia bacterium
CCACCGTCCGTACGATCTCGGCCCCGTCGTCGCGCACGATCCGGACCAGGTACATGCCACTGACCACGCGCTCGTCGACCACGTTCCGGGTGTCCCACGCGCGGTCGCCATCCTGTACACCGCGGATCCTGTGCACGAGGCGACCGCTCAGCGTGTAGACGAACAGTTCGACCTCGCCCTCGAAACCGGTCACGCGCAGTTCGTCGTCGCCACTGCCGATCGGGTTCGGTCGCAACGTGACGTCGAAGGCATCGGCGGTTCCCCTGCCGGTGTCGTCGATCCGGACCCGGGCCACACCGGCATCGGTGCCGACGTAGAGGAGCCGGCGCTCCGCGTCGTAGTCGAGCGCCCGGACGCCGGTCCCCGGCAGTGGGGAGAGGATCTCGGGTCCGAGTCGCCCCAGGTCGAGGTCGAGGAAGTTGGCCGCGTTCGTGAAGGCGCGGATCTCGGGCCCGTCGTCCACCACTGCGAGCCGGTGCAGGCCTCCTTCGCCGCCGGACCACACGAAACCGGCGCTGCCGACCTCGAGGACCCGCTGGGTGTTGGTGATCAACGAATTCGCGAACTCATTCGTCGCGAAGCGTTCGACGTCGGAGTCCCCCACCGCGAACCCGTCGAAACGGAAGGCGAAGGTCCCCTGGTCCTCGGTCGCGACCCAGATGCGGCCGTCGGGTGCGACCTCTACGTCCACGGCCGCGGTCAGGGGTGTTCCGAGTGCGTTCGTGGGCAGCGAGCGCAGTGTGCGCCAGCGGGTGCTGTCGGCGCTGGCGGTGAGCAGGTCACCGGGGCCGTCGACACCGTCGAGATCGAAGCGCTGCACCCCCACACCACGCACGGCCACCCACAGGTAGCGATCCCCCTCGAAGGCGAGGGCCGGAACGTCGTCGCCCGCGAGCGCCGAGGCGTCGGCCGTGATCTTCACCCACGACGCCGGTTCGAGCGGCCGGTCGAGATCGACGAGGACGTCGAGCCCGAGGTTGCGTCGACCGTTCGGTGTCACGCCCCCGTCGCTCGACACCCATATCCAACCGCGTGGACCGGACGAGAGATCCAGGATCCGGCGTGTCTGGAGCACGTCGTCGCTCACACGGAGATTCAGGTACTCGCCCGCGGGAGCCTCGGCGTCGGGATCGGGACGGAAACGCGTCAGTCCGCCGACGTCGGCGAAGGCCGCCACCCACAGGTCACCCCGCGCGTCGCGCTCGATGGCCCGTTTGACGCCGTTCAGCCAACCGTCACCCGGTCCTTCGTCCTGCTCGGCGTCCGCCCGTGCGTATACGCTCACACGACCGTCGGCACGCCAGTGGGTCACACCGTCCTCGGGGGGAAAACTCCCGATCCACACACCCCCTTCGCCGTCGGCCTCCAGGCTCCATGCCCGGCTGCCGTAGAATGCGTCGACGGCCGGTGAGCGCCCGCTGTCGGGCGACCAGAAGACCGGCGTGTTGATCACTTCGTCCTGCGACAGGTCGATCCGCCGCCCCGCCGACCATGTACTTCCGTCGGGGCGCAGGGACAACGCGAGCAGTTCGACCTCGGCCCGGGTCTCACCGAACTCCTCCCATGTCGTCGCATCGAGATCGCGCTGCCGGATGCGGCTCTGACTCAGGAGGACCGCGATCCGGCCCGACTCGACCTCGAGGTCGAGGACCGGGCGCCCCGCGCCGACGTCGACGAGAGACCAGACCGGTGCCGCGGGATCGGACTCGTCGAGACGGTAGACGTCGTCGCCCACCGCCACGAACACTCCGTCGGGCCCCGCCGCCACGTCGACCACGGCGAGCGAGGGCAGGCCGCTGTTCAGAGTCCCGACCGAATTCTCCCGGCGATCGAACACTCCCACGCCCGCCGGAGTGGCGAACCACGCCCGGCCGTCGTGGGCGGCCACGGCGACCACGTTGTTCGAGGGGAGCCCGAGGTCCGCGGTGAAGGCCTGCTCGGGAAAGCCGTTCGCGACTGCGCCCCCACCCGAGGGGGAGCCGTAGTAGAGGAAGTTGCCGTCGACGGCCAGCGATCGGATCCGTCCCTGGTCCTGCAGGCTGGTGATGGCCCGGACGACGAAGCTCGGCTCGACGAACAACAGGCCAGCGTCGGCCGTCCCCGCCCAGAGGCGTCCGTCGTCGTCGACGACCAGCGACAGGATCCGGTTCGACGTCAGTCCATCGGTTCCGTCGAGCGGCTCGAGGGTCGACGCCTCGGGGTCGTACAGGAGGATCCCGGCGTCCTCGTCGGCGCCGGCGACCCGACCGTTCCACTCGACCACGTCGACCAGGCGGGTCTGGGGGAGCAGGAGCTCCCAATCGGTGTCGTCGAATTGCGCGGCGGCCTGACCGCCAACGAGGACCAAGAGCAGGAGCGTGAACGACGCGCAGCCGGGCGCCCGACGAATGCGATGCATGAAGACCTCTCGGAAACGGCTATCGCGTCGACACGACGCGGGGCCAACGTTCGTCGTCGAGAAGGAGGCGAGGCAGAGCGCTCAGGAAGAAGTCCGCGTCCCGCGCGAGGGACCAGTGCTCGATGTACTCGAGATCGTCACCCGCGAGGTCGGCGACCTCGACGTCTCCCGACCGGCTCCGCCAGGGACCGGTCAAACCCGGTTTGACCGCGAAACGTAGCAACCCGACCGATCCGAGTTCCTCCTCGGTCCCGAGAGGAAGGGGAAAGGGGCCCACCAGACTCAGCCGGCCCGCCGCCACGGCGGCGAAGAGCGGCGCCTGGACCAGGCCCGGAAGGGCCCGCCCGCGCCGGTCCACGAGTTCGGTCCATGCCACCACCCGGCGGCGCTGGCCCAGGACCTCGACCCGGCGTCCCCGGACCCCGAACGGGCGACCGAGAGCGGAGCATAGCAGATGCCCGGGAAGCGCGACCAGGGTGAGGATGGCCCCGATCGCACGGTCCGACAACCACTTGGACGCCGCCGCCTCGCTCAGGGCCGGAGGTCGCCGCAACCGCCACCACCGGCGACCCCAGCGGTCGGTCTGCTGCTCGTCGGGCCCCAGCTGCGCCGCCCAGGGCTGCTCGACGAGAACCTCGATCCCGTCGGCGGCCAGACGCCGGAGAACGGCTCGACGTCTCGCGTCGGGTTCGTTCACGCCGGACACCAGGACCTCGCCGATCCGGTAGCGGTCGACCACCGTGTCCAGGTCGTCGAGCCGTCCGAGCACCCGGTGGCCCCGGACCCTGTCCTCGTGCCGCGCCGCATCGGACACCCCGTCGTCGGTGACCACGGCCCCCGCCAGTCGGTCCCGTCCGCGACCGGCGACCAGGGTTTCGAGGAACCGCGGCAGATCCGCGGCCGGTCCCAGGACCAGCGCACGGTGTGCCACCGGCTGGGCTCGTTCCAGTCCGCCCAGCACGCGCTCGCGCACGGCTCGCACCAGCCCGAGAGCGACCAGATAGGCCGGGACGAACAGCAGGATCACCGCGCGGCTGAACGTCCGCGTGTACGACAGATAGACCCCGGCCATCACCACGAGGGTCACGAAGAAAGTCGCTCGCAACTCGCGCAGGCCCCGCTGGACGGGCCCCGCCCTCTCCTGGTCGTGGTACCGGCCGACGAGCGGCAGGACGACGAGCGAAACGAGGTTCACCGACAGGATCAGCGGCCAGTAGTGGACGAGATCGAACAGCGGCTGCGGGAACAGCGGATCCATGGCGCGTCGTGCGTAGAACGCGGCCAGGAAGGCCAGGTTGAGCGCGACGAGATCGCCGAACACTGCCGCGGCCACCCGCCAGGTCCCCTGGAGCCGGCGCGCCACGTAGACCAGCGCTCCCCATTTGTCGTAGAAGCTCAGGAAGCTGCGCAGGTGGTGCACGAAGCTGCGTCCGAACCGCGTGCTCGTGCGCTGGAACTCGTGCACCAGCTGCACGTCGGGCACCAGGTGGACCTCCCAGCCTCCCTCCCACATGCGGTAGCACCAGTCGACGTCCTCGAAGTACAAGAAGAAACGTCCATCCATGGCACCGACGTCGTCGAGTGCTTCGCGCCGTACGAGCATGAAGGCACCGGTGATCCAGTCCACCGGTCCGGGACGGTCGAGATCGTCGTCGAGCATCAGGTGACGACGCAACTCGGGATGGTCCGGGCGCAACTTCCCCAGGGGCGTGCGCCGCAACAGGATCGTGGTGAGCGAGTAGAAACGGCGCGCGTTGCGCTGGACCGTGCCGTCGGGATCGAGGAGCTGGACGCCGACGAGTCCGACCTCGGGATGCGACCGCAAGTAGTCGAGCGCACGGTCGACGGCCCCGTCCGCGAGCTCGACGTCGGGATTGATCACGAGCACGTGCTCGCCGTGGGCCTCGGCGATGGCCGCGTTCACCGCCCGGGCGTAGCCCAGATTCCGCGGCATCGGGAGCACGCGAACGTCGGGGCGACTCGCGCGCAACCAGTCGGCCGTCCCGTCCCCCGGCGCGTTGTCGGCGACGAGCACCTCGTGGCGAGCACCGATCGGGTGTGCGTCGAGACTCTCGAAGAACCGCCGCAGCGGCGCTTCGCTGTGGAAGCTCACGAGCACGAGGGTGACGTCGAACGAGCGCGTCACGGTCGACCTCAGCGCCCCTGGAACAGTCGTAGGCGCCAGACCATCCACACCGCTTCCCAGATGATCTTCTTCGACATCTTGCTGACACCCACCGCTCGGTCGGTGAAGACGATCGGGATCTCCTCGATCCGCAGTCCCTGCCGGTGCGCGTGCCAGTTGAGCTCGATCTGGAAGGAGTATCCGTCGCTGCGAACGCGGTCGAGCGGCAGCTTCTGCAAGGTCTCGCGGCGGAAGCACTTGAAGCCTCCGGTGCAGTCCTTGAGCGGCAGTCCGGTGACGATACTGGCGTAGATGTTCGCGCCGACGCTGAGGATGAGCCGGGACAACGGCCAGTTCACCACCGTGATCCCGTACAGGTAACGGCTGCCGACCACGAGGTCGGCGTCCTCGATCGCGTCGAGGAAGTCCGGGATCGACGCCGGGTCGTGCGAGAAGTCGGCATCCATCTCGAACACGTAGGCCGCGTCGCTCTCGTTCAAGGCCCAGTGGAAACCGGCGATGTAGGCCGAGCCCAACCCGCCCTTTCCTTCGCGGTGCAGCACGTGCAGCCGCGGTTCGTGCTCACGCATCTCGTCGACCACCGCACCCGTGCCGTCGGGACTGCTGTCGTCGACCACCAGCACGTGCACGTCGGGGTCCTGGGCCAGGACCGCCGGAACGATCCGGCGGATGTTGTCGGCCTCGTTGTAGGTCGGAATCACGACCAGCGCCTTCATCCGGTGTCCCTCTCGCTCCGGACGGATCGGCCGTCCCCGTTCTCGCCACCGCGACGTCGCCGCCAGCTCTGCACCGGCGTCCAGGCGAAGCCGGCCAGGACGAGCAGCAACGCCAGGTTCGAGACCGTGCGGCCCGTACGGTAGCTGGAGTCGTCGACCGCGAACTCGACCGTGTGCTCGCCGGCCGGAACGGCGACCGCCCGCAGGGCGAAGTTCGCGCGTAGCATCCGCGCCTCCTCGCCATCGATCGTCACCGTCCAGTGCGGATACCAGACGTCCGAGACCACGAGCAGTCCGTCGACCGGTGTGTCGACGCGTAGCTCGATACCATTGTACCGCTCTTCGACCACTTCGACCGAGCCTTCCGTCGCCCCGGGCTTCGGGGCGGGATCGGGTTCGGCCGACACGATCGCGGTCGAGCGGGGGTCGAAACCGGAGCTCGCGACCCGGGCCAGTACCGCCGACCGGGGCAGTTTATCGGTCGTGTCGACCCCCGACCGCTCCCGCTCGTGGTCACCGACGAGCCACGCCCGCGGCAGGGCGCTTCGATTCTCGTAGACGGTGCCCTCCTCGGTGACCAGGGCCGGCGGTTCGGCGAGGTCCAGACCGAGCTGCCGCAGCTGCTCCACGGTCTGCTGCTCGAAGGGTCGAGCCGCCACGACCCAGTCGGCCGAGAACAGGTTCGCCAGCCGCAGGGCGGGCGGACGTCCGCCGTACATCTGCTCGCGCAGCCGCTCGTAGACGTCGAGCTTCGCGGCGTGGTAGCCGCCCAGACTGACGATCCCCCGGGCAGCCAGACGGTTGTCGCTCTCCCATCCTCCGATCGGGAACACGCGTGGACGCGGATCCCGTTCCCGCAGCCAACGCGTCAGCTCCGCGTCGGCCGTGTAGTCGCGCAATCTCTCGGGATCGTGGATCATCGGCGGAGAGTCGACCGCCACCACCCGGTTGCCGGCCCGTTGGGCGTGCGGCAACGTTCCCTCGGGATGGATCAACGGCATCTGGACCCGCCACAGGTCGAGGAAGAGCAGGAACGCGATCAGACCCATGGCCCACGGAACCGGCAGACGACGCATGGCCACCGCCACGAGCACGAGAGGGATGGCGGCCAGGATCGCTCCCACGCGCAGGGCATCGGCCACCGCCAGGTCGGCCGCGGCGCGCACCGCGTCGGCGGGCGGAACGGGTCGCCCGAACTGCTGCGCCATGTCACCCCAGTTCGTGGCCATCGAATCGCGCAGGGCATCGGCCCCGATGCTGCCGAGCAGCAACAGGACGAGGGCGACGCTCAGCGACACGACGAGCGTCGGACGCCCCAACCACCGCGGACGCGTCCGCGCCGCCGCCGACGAGACCAGCGCCTCGAGCCCGTGCGCCGCGAGCACGATCACCGCCAGATGGTGCACCGCGAGGATCATCGAGGGCACCCGGAACTTGTCGAAGCCGGGCAGGAGCTCGTACAGTACCCGGTAGAGGAAGAAGTCGTCGCCGAGCGCGATCAACAGCGACAGGACGGCCAGGGCCATCATCGCCCACAGCGTCCGATCGCGCCGGAGCAGGAATCCGATCAGCCCCAGCACGAGCAGCGGAAGACCGATGTAGTTCGGATAGTCGGTGAAAGGCATCCCCCCCACGTACGCGCCGCGGCCGTAGCCGGCCGTCGTGGGCCACCAGAGCGTCGCGATCTCCGACCACGACAGACTCCAGTTGGTCGCGTATTCGAACGCGGCGTCCGCATCGCCTCCGCCACCGGCCCCGGCCGCGCCCCGGATCGAGAAGCCCTGGTACTCCAGGACGGGCAGCACGAGGACCAGGGCGATACCCAGACCCACCAGACCTGCCACCGCGATCCAGCCGGTGCGGATCAGCACCGGCCGCCGACGCTCGTCCGACCGCAGGTCGAAGATCCACCACACCACGACCATCACGGCGATCGCGAGCACGGCGTAGTAGGTGATCTGGATGTGCGCACGCAGGAGCATGAGCCCCACGAACAGCGCGAGTCCCGCCGCCCAGGCGACGCGCCCTCGACGCAGGACCGCCTCGGCGAACCACAGCGCGAAGGGCATCCACGCAAAGGTTCCCAGTTTCGTGCCGTGTCCGTAGGCGCCCCAGGCCGACATCTTCGGCAACGCGAGGACGAGGACTCCCCCCGCGATCGCAGCCGGCCACGGAACGCATCGCCACCGCAACCAACCCGTCACTCCGAGCGCGGCGACGAGGTAGTGCACGAGCAGCCACGTCATCGGGGGCAGGCCGAAGCCCTCGCGCAGCAGCCTGATCGGTCCGGTCAGCGGATAGGTCCGGGGATTGTAGGCCAGGCTCCCGTAGGAAGGCATTCCGCCGAAGACGAACGGATTCCAGTGCGGGAACTCCCCGGCCTCCAGGGCGTCGTCACCGGCGCGCTGGAAGGCCGCGGCTGCCTGCGAATCGCTGCTGCTGTACACCTTCCCCTGCAGTGCGATCTCCGGATGCACGAAGACCGTGGCCACGGCCAGCACGGCCACGGCGATCGCCACGAAGAGGACTCGGTTGCGCAGCATGATCTTCCTCCGCCCGGGCGACGTTCAGACGTCGCCGCGCAGTTCGCGGGTCGGGTGACGCGGCTCCGCGCTCGGCGCTTCGAACACCGCCTCGAACACCGCCCCGGCCGCCCCCGGTGCCCCCCGCAAGAGCAGGAATCCGGCCAGCGCCGCATCGTACAGGAAGCCCGTGGGTCCGGCGAGGAGACCGTGGGCATGGCGACGGGCCAACTGCCGACGAGAACGGGTACGGTGATAGGCCTTGAACCGCGACATGCGTCCGCCGACCGAGGCGCTGACGGCATGGTGGAGGACGGCCGCGGGTACGTAGGCGACCGACCAACCGGCCGCGCGGGCCCGCAGGCAGAAATCCACGTCCTCGGCGTAGATGTAGAACTCCTCGTCGAGTCCGCCGAGTTCCCGCCAGACCTCGGCCCGGACCGCGAGCGCGCACCCGGTGACCCAGTCGGTCGGACCCGCCGGATCGGCGCCCGCACCGACGCGCGCGCGCAGTGCCCGATGGCGCGCGAAGCCCCAGGCCGGGTCGAAACGACCGCCCCCGTACCAGATCCGCTCGGGGCGGTCGGCGTGCACGACACGCGGACCGGCGATCCCTACGGCGGGATCCTCGAAAGCACCGTCGAGCGAACGCAGGAAGCCGGGCGTGGCTTCGGTGTCGTTGTTCAGGATCAGCAGTACGTCGGCTCCACGCTCGAGCGCGTGCGCGGCCCCGGCGTTGTTCCCTCCCGCGAAGCGCCGGTTCTCACCGAGTTCCAGGATCTCGACACCGGGGAACCGCGTGCGAACGAAGTCGGCGCTGCCGTCCTCGCTCCCGTTGTCCACGAGCACCACGAAGTGGTCGGGATGATCCTGCTCGGCGAGCGAGGACAGGCAGCCCTCGAGATAAGGCCGGCCGTTCCAGTTGAGGACCACGACCCCCATGCGTCGGGTCGGGACCGTCACCTCTCGTCGTCCTCGTCCTCGTCGCGCACCTGGTACTGACTCGTGGTGTCGCGGGTCGCCACGAAGAGTTCGCCCAGCAGTCCCAGGCTCACGAATTGCACCCCCACGAGCACCAGCGCCACGCCGAACAGCAGCATCGGACGGAGCCGCAGCGCCTGCTCGACGATCCATACCCCGAGGAACCAGGCCAGGACCAGGGTCCCCACCCCACCGAAGAGCAGTCCGAGGCGGCCGAAGAAGTGCAGCGGTGACGTCCGTTGCCGCGTCAGGAAGACGACGGTGAGCAGATCGAGCAGCCCGTTGACGAAACGCGAGCGCCCGAACTTGGTCACGCCGAAGCGTCGCTCGTGGTGACGCACCGGGAGTTCGGTCACCCGGAAGCCCTGCACATGGGCCATCACGGGCAGATAGCGATGCAGCTCACCGTACACCCGCAGCGATCGGGTCACCCGACTGCGGTAGGCCTTCAACCCGCAGTTGAAATCGTGGAGGTGCAGACCGCTGACCCGGCGTGTGACGGCGTTGAACAGCTTGCTGGTACTCGTCTTCACCAGCGGATCCTTGCGCTGTTGTTTCCACCCACTCACCAGGTCCCAGCCCTTGCCCAGTTCGGCGATCAGGGCCGGGATCTCCTCGGGGTCGTCCTGCAGGTCCGCGTCGATGGTCACCACGACACGGCCCCTCGCCTCGCGGAAACCGACGGCCAGCGCCGCGCTCTTGCCGTAGTTGCGGAGGAAGCTGATCGAGCGCAGCCGCGTGTGCTCGGTCCGGAGTCGACGGAGTTCACCCCGCGTACCGTCGTCGCTGCCGTCGTCCACGACCAGGATCTCGTAGTCCGTGGTCACCCGGTCCAGGACCGACTCCAGCCTCTCGGCGAGGGACGGAAGGCTGTCGATCTCGTTGTACGCGGGAACGAGCACGGTGACGGCGCACTCACCGGGTCCGTGCGCCAGGACAGTGCGCACGCGCTCCGGATCGAACCGGACCGGAGTCGAGCCCTCGGCCCCGCTCACTCCGATCGCCTCCGCGCCGCGACCCAGCGCGCCTCGGCGTCCAGCCCTTCGGCCAGAGGGATCCGGGCCTCGAAGCCCAGGTCCTCGCGAGCCCGGCTGCCGTCGGCGTAGGTGTGTCGCACATCACCCTTCACGGTCTCGTGGTGCTCGATCTTCACCTCGTCGGCCACTCCGTGCTCGATCGCCTTCGTCTGCAGCACCTCGAGGGCCTCGCGCAACGAGATGCGCGCGCCGCCGCCGATGTTGTACACACCGCAGTCGCTCGGGTCGTCGGCGGCCAGTAGATTCGCGCGCACGGCGTCCGCCACGAACGTGAAGTCGCGCGTCTGTTCCCCGTCGCCGTACACGACCCACGGACGACCGTCGGCCGCCGCCTCGAGGAACTTGCGGAAGGCCATGTCGGGCCGTTGACGGGGCCCGTACACCGTGAAGTAGCGCAGACTACTGCTGGGAACACCGAAGTTCGCGGCGTAGAGCACGCAGAGGTGCTCGGCAGCGAGCTTGCTCACGCCGTAGGGGCTGAACGGCTGCTTGGGCACGTCCTCGACCACCGGATAGTGCTCCTGATTGCCGTACACACTGCTCGACGAGCTGTACACCAGCCTCCGGAACGGGGCACTCCGACGCCGCAGCTCGACCAGGGCCTCGAGCAGTCGCTGGGTCGCTCCGATGTTCGAATGGAGGTAGACGTCGAACTCCGCGCCCCAACTCGCACGCACGCCGGCCTGCGCCGCGAAGTGGAACACGACTTCCCGGTCGGCGACGATGTCCACGAGGTCGACCGCGTTCATGTCGGCCTCGACCAGCCGGAACCGATCGGAACGGCGCGCGGCCTCGACGTTGGCTCGTTTCAGTGCCGGGTCGTAGTAGTCGCTGAAGACGTCGATCCCGGTGACGTCGTGACCGTGGGCGAGCAGGCTGTCGACCAGAGTGCTGCCGAGGAAGCCGGCGCAGCCGGTCACGAGCACGCGGCGCGGACGCCCACGCCACGCATCGGGCACGTCGACGTCGACCCGATCGATCATTCGCCTCCACCCCGGATCGTGCCCTCGATCTCCTCCTCGACCGGCCCCAACGTGTCCGACTCGAGGCGCTCCAGTTCACGGAGGAAGCGGTCGAAGACTCCGCGCGCCGAGGTGTCGCCGGTCCTCTCCACGTAGGCGTCCACCTCCGCCTCGGCCTCGGCCGTGCGGCCGGCGAACAACAGCGAGCGGATCAGCAACTGCGTGTAGTCGACCGCGTCCGGTGCCTCTTCGACCAGATCGCGCGCCCAGGCCACGGCGGCGGTGTCCTCCCGCATCTTCAGCAACGACTCGCCGAGGTTCAGCAATGATTCGTTCGGATGCTCCTGGTGCGGCATCAGCCGGCGACCGGCGTCGAGGGCCGACTCGATGTCGTTGCGCTGCAGGTACACGATCGGCAGCACGTCGACCGTCACCGGGAAGGTCGGGTCGAAGCGATAGGCCATCTCGAGGGCTTCGATCGCGAGATCGTAGTCCCCCGCGCGCGCACTCACGAAGCCCACCCTCGAGAGGGCCGCCGGGTAGTTGCGGAGCAGGTGCGCGGTCTGGGCGTCGCGGTAGATCGAGTCGTCCGCGTAGCCCTCTTCGTCGAGCACCGAGCGGAAGTCGTAGACCTCGGTGAAGGCGTGCCAGATCCGATCGGAGTTCCAACGGGGATTGCCGTCGTCACTGCGCTCCGGTGTCAACCGGTAGACCATGCCCTCCATCTCGAGGAAGGGTACGAACATCCCGATGTTCTGGTTGGGCACGGTGATCGCGTAGTAGATCGGGCGCTCCCACTGGTTCTGCTGGACCACGTGCCACATGGTCTTGTCGCGGATGTAGGCCACGCTCCCGTCGGGCAACCGCTCGGCCACGAGCAGCGTCGTGATGTTCCGGAAGCGGATGTCGGCCCGGCCCTCGATCTGTTCGTCCGTCCACGTGATCGGCAGGCTCGGCTCGTAGTCGCGGAGCTGCTTGATGTACCAGGGCAGGTTGATCAGACTCAGGTTGACCACGCGCACGTCGGTGCGGAAGCCCTCGACCTCCTGCAGGTACCACAGCGGGAAGGTGTCGTTGTCACCGTTGGTGGCGAGGATTGCGTCGGGCGGCAGACTCTCGAGGATGTTCTTGGCGTAGGTGTAGGCGATCCAGTTCTCGCTTCGATCGTGCTCGTACCACTTCTGATGGTTCACCGGGGCCATGAGCACGGGCAGGACGGGCAACAGGAGCAGGACGGCCGTCGCCCCCTTCACGAAGAGCTGACTGCCCGCACGTCGGCCCGACCACGCGGCGCGCAGGAGACCTCCGGCACCCAGGCCGAGGAACAGGGCCGCGAACTGGAAGAATCCGAAGTAGAAGTAGTCGCGATCCCGGACCTCGCTGTCCGTGAAGTTCAGCAGCAGGAGCAGTCCGACCGAGTTCACCAGCAGTGTCGTCAGGAACGCGACGCCCAGCCGCCAGTGGTTCTGGAGCTGGTAGACGATGCCCATCAGCCACAGAGCCGTCGGAATCGCGATGTCGGCGAAGGTGGGACTCTTCGCCGGCAGGAAGGTGAACTGCTGGATCAGCCCGATCACCTGTCGCCCGGCCAGCTGGCCCGTCTGCCAGATCGAGGTCCCCCACAGGTGACCGACCTGCCAGGCCAGCGGCGCCTCGCGCTCGAAGACACTGCGCGGCGGGTACTGCTCACGCCGCAGCACGCTCATGAGCGTGTCCCAGGTGGTGGGATCGGTCTGGTTGATCATCGGGTCGTGATGGGCCCGGATCAGCATGAAGAGGTGGACCGACAGCCCGACGACGAAGAGACCGATCCCCGCGAGGGCGAACCAGCGGTTCTGCTCGATCTCGTCCTTCTCTCCCCAGGTGATGCTGCGATAGGCCGCCCCCAGGATCGCCGCGCCGAAGAGGAACAGGACCAGCCCGTCCGGCGCACTCATGGTCGAGAGCACGAAGCCCCCAACGACGAGCGCCACCAGGAACATGTCGACGAGGCTCAGGGCGCGGCGATCGGCCAGGACCACGAGCACGAAGACACCCGGGAAGACGAGGATCGACCCCAGGTGGAACCCGACCGCCATGCCCATGAGATAGACGATCAGCAGCATGATCGTGGCCGAACTCGCCCGCTCCCGGATCTCCCACCAGCACACGGCCAGGAAGCTGACGAAGGCCATGGTGAAGGCGGACAGCGCGTAGACCTCGGCCTCGACGGCGTTGTTCCAGAAGGTGTAGCTGAACGCCAGGAAGAGAGCCCCGACCGCTGCCCCGGCACGCGGGATCCAACCGGGGCTCGGGTCCTGCTTCTCGCTGGCCCAGTTCCGCTGCAGCCGCACCCCGGTCATGTACATGAAGGACACGGCCAGGGCCGAGAAGACCGCGCTCATCAGGTTGATCTTGTGCGCGATCCCGATCCCCAGTGGCAGCAGGCTGAAGACCTTGCCGACCAGCACGTACAGAGGGGTTCCGGGCTGGTGGGGAATCCCCAGCGTGTGCGACACGGCCACGAACTGCGCGCAGTCCCAGAAGTTGATCGTAGGACTCATCGTGAGCGCGTAGACGGCCAGGCTCAACGCGAACAATGCCGCGGCGATCCGGTGGTCGGTGTCGGCGAACCAGCGCATTCGATCTCCGGTGACGAGCCCTCGGGAACGGCCTTCGGCGGCGCCTCGACCCCGCTCGAAGCGCCCGGCGCCGGCCAGGGCGGAGGGCCCCGGAGCGCACACGAGGGCGTAAGGTAGCACAGGCCACGCCAGGGCGACAGCGCGGGCCCGGCACTGCAACGTCGGCCGCCCGAATGGGTTCCGGCCGCTCAGTCCTCCGTCCGTCGCCGGCGCAGCCGCAGGCGGCCGCGCACGAACATGACGGTGAACACGATCCCTCCGGCGAGGCTCACCGTCACCTGCACCAGGTAGGTGATCAGCTGCATCACCACCGCGCTGTCGGGATCGATGCCGATCTGCGGCATGAGCCGATAGGCCACCAGTTCGCGGATCCCCAGACCGTTGAACGAAATGGGCAGGACCACCGCCATGCCGAGCACGGGAACCAGGACGTAGAGCTGCAGGACGCGCTCCCAGTCCAGGGACAGGCCCATGGCCAGGGCCACCAGCAGGTGGGTCGCGATCCGGAGGCTCTGCACCAGGAGAGCCAGCAGCCCGAGCCGCAGGACGAAGGGAGGATCGCTCCGGTAGTCCTGGAGCACGCCGAGGAGCGCCCGGATCCGGCCCTTGCCGTGGCCTCCGCGCAGGCGTTCGGACACGCCGACCAGCAACCGTCCCATTCGTCCCGACAGGATCGCCACCGTCCCGGCGATCACGGGAACGGCGACCACCGCCAGCGCCCACCAGGGCAGCCCGGCGGGTGTCCCGCTCCCGAGCACCGCCCCGGCCACGAAGGCCAGGCCGGCCAGGGCGCTCAGCCCGAGCATCCGGTCGAGCAGAGTGCCCGCGATCGGGCGCGCCACCCGTCCGGTCTCGACGGCCACGTCGGCCACCTTGACCAGATCTCCACCCACGTTCGTGGGCAGGAAGTTGTTGAAGAACAGACCGACCCAGTACAGGGCGTGCAGGCGCCCGGCCGGAACGGTGAGTCCGGCGCGCCGCAGGATCAGGGTCCACTGCCAGGCACCCAGCACGGTGCTCAGCGCGAACACCAACAGCGGCGGCACCAGCAGCCACGGCGAGGTGGTGAGCACGCGGCGGACCTCGACCTCGAGTTGCCCACGGAGTTGCGCGTAGAGCCACCACAGCAGCGCGACGCTCACGGCCAGACGCAGGCCGGTCGCGAGGATCCCACGGACCCGCGGACTCAGCGCCGGCATCGTTCCAGCATCCGCTCGGTCTCGACGGCGGCGTCGTCCCAGCTGAACGACCGGGCCCAGCGGACCGCGTTCTCGCTCATCATCCGCCACAGGGGCGGATCGGTCAGCAGGCTCAGCGCCTTGTTCGCGAAGTCCTCGGGATCGCCGTAGTCGGCGAGCAGGCCGGTCTCGCCCTCGCGTACCGAGTCCACGAGACCGGGCCGGCGGCTGGCCACCACCGGAACCCCGCACTCGTTCGCTTCGATCACCGTCAGCCCCCAGCCCTCCTTCGGACTCGGGTTGAGGAAGAGATGGCTGCGGTACAGCGTCTCCACGATCTCGGTACGCGGAAGATGGCCGTGGAAGTGCACCGCCCCGGCGAGCCCCAGGGACGCGGCGACCTCGATCAGACGCAGACGGTCGGGACCGTCTCCGATCACGTCCAGTTCGGCATCGGCGAAGACCTCGCGGATCCGGGCCAGGGCCTCGAGCACCACGTCCACGCTCTTGTAGCGGCGCAGGCGACCGAGGTGCACGATCCGTGGTGAAGAGGCCCGCGGCGGTGGGTCGTCGAGCACGTAGCGTTCGTGATCCATCCCGCAGTGCACGACCTCGATGCGTTCACGGGACACGCCCCGGTGCACCAGGTCCTCGCGCGTGCTGTCGCTGATCGCCTCGAACCAGCAATTGCGGTAGATCCACGACAGCGGTTGCTCGCTCAGCCACACGTAGGTGGCGAAGGCGGGATTGGTCTCGCGAAAGACGGTGCGTCCGAACAGGTGCGGGATCACCGCCAGCACCGGAAGATTCGTGAACAGCGGCGCGTAGAAGGGCACCTTGTTGATGTCCTCGAGCACCACGTCGTAGGAATTGCGCTTCAACTCGTCGCGCAGCAGCGGGATCACGTTGAAGTTCGTGAAGGCCCAGTGGCCGCGCCGGCGGTAGCGGATTCCGTCGTCGGCGACCTCCTCGGCGGCGGCGCCGGGATAGCTGCAGCACAACCAGGTGACCTGGTGGCCGCGCTGCACCAGACGCCGCAGGATCTCGTGCAGGTGGACCTCGGCCCCTCCGGCCATGGGGTCCACGCGGTCGCGCCAGTTCAGGGCCAGGATCCTCACGGGGCGGTCGCTCCGGTGCAGGGGGCGGTCGGAGCGCGGCCGGCCGGGCGCGCGCGGACCACCGGGACGAAGAAGGACTCGGACTGCGCGCCGCTCAGACGGCGCTCGTGGCGACCTCGCGGCTGCGCTCGGTGGCGGGGGTCGCGGTGACCGGTTTGCGGCCGAAGACCCCGATCACGATGGTCGTGTACAGACTGGCCCGTTTGCTCCCGAACCACCGACGCCAGGCCCGGTCGATCGGGCCGATCACCGGCAGTGGACGCGGATACATGGGCAGGCGCCAACCCACGGTCTTCAGCAGGACCTTGCGCAACGCCCGGTAGAACAGGTTGGGGACCATCCAGTCGCCGTAGGCGTGGGTGGGCTCCAACCCGGCGCTCCGCATCAGGTCCTCCAGCTCGCCCACGCTGAACTCGGTCTCCCATCCCGCGAACCACTTGTCGAAGGCCATGAGCAGGTGCTTGCCCACCGTGTAGTAGTGCCAGCGCTGCGGAACGTCCACCAGAAGAAGTCCGCCGGGCTTCAGCACCCGCACGTGCTCGCGGAGCATGGGCATGGGATCGCGGAAGTGCTCGAGCAGTCCCTGGTGGAACACGAGATCGAAGCTGCCGTCGGGAAAGGGCAGCGCGAGACCGTCGCCGCCGACCATCTCGACCTCGACCCCGGCCCGCTCCGCCGCCTGCCGGATCAGGTCGAGACTGCGCGGGGCGTAGTCCAGCGTCACGACACGCGCCCCGGCCCGGGCCAGGGCGATGCTGTCGCGGCCGGTCCCGGCGCCGACCTCGAGCACGCGCATCCCGGACGGATCGCACACCTCGAAGATCTCGCGCAGGATCCGCCCGCCGTTGTCGTAGACGTCGTCGAGCGACAGCCCCTCGGCCTCCGTCCAGAAGGCCTCCCAGTGTTCTTTCCGCGATTCCCTCATCCTGTGAGTATAGGTTTCGTGACGCACCCCGGACAAGGGCGGGAATCGCGAAGACGTGGACTCAGTCGCGGTAGCGGGCCCGCAGGGCGCCGAAACTCGTGGTGTCGGTGGGCACCGCACCGACGTAGCGGATCCGGTGGAGCGTCCCGTCGCCGAGCGACACGTACACGACCGAACCGTCCGGCGCGATCGCGAAGTCGGCGGCCGTGCTCAGTCCGTTCGCCCAGTCCTCCGGGCCGGGCTGACCGTCGACGGGCGCGGCGATCTGCCACTCCTGCCCCGCACCCGTCAGCCGGCGCAGGTCGTTGCGGAAGAAGTCGGCGAAGAACAGGTCGCCCTCGTAGGCCGCCGGCCAGGGGTACTCGGCCCCTTCGGGCGCGCGGACCACGAAGCCCGCGACCACCGACACGCCCTCGGTGCGCCCGTAGTCCCAGATCGGCTCGACGAACTCGGCGCCGCCCGGGTCGTCGCAGCTGCCGGGTGGTTGGATGGGCAGACTTCCCTCGCGGAAGGGCCAGCCCAGGTTCTCGCCTCCGTCGGCCACGCGGCTGATCTCCTCGCGCGAGACCTCGCCGACATCGCCGACGAACAGCTCCCCGGTCGCCACGTCCACGGTCATGCGGTAGGGATTGCGCAGGCCCAGGGCCCACACCAGCGACGCGATGCCTCCCTGCCCGGCGAAGGGATTGCCCGCCGCCACCAGGTCGGCCGTCGACACCGGGCCGTTCGCGCCGAGGTCGGCCACGTCGAGCCGCAGCACCTTGCCCAGGGGACTGTCGAGGCGCTGCGCCGCACAGCGGTCCTCGTCGTCGCCCACCGAGAAGTACAGGAAGCCATCGGGTCCGAAGAGCAGTGTGCCCCCGTTGTGGTTTCCGAAGTCGTCGGGGATCCCGTCGAGGACCACCAGCGCCGACGCCGGGTCGAAGCCCAGGTCGTCACCGTCCGGGGCCGTGAGCGAGCCCGTCGCGGCGTAGCGGACCAGGCGCATCTCCCGCGGACTGCGCGCGGTGAAGTGCACGTACACGTAGGGCCGCTGCGGCCAGCCGGGATCGACGGCCAGGCTCAGCAGACCCGCCTCGTTGTTCGCGGTCTCGAGGTCGGGAACCGTCAGCACGGGCGCGGACACGAGCGTGTCGTCGGCCAGGACCAGACGGAGGTTGCCCGTCTTCTGCTCGGCGACGAGCAACCGACCGTCGGGGAGGTGGGTCAGCGCCACGGGCGCGTCGAGTCCGCCGAGGACCTCGCTCTGCTCGAAGTCGGTGGGCACGGCGGCGGGCACATCGAC
This sequence comes from Candidatus Krumholzibacteriia bacterium, assembly GCA_035268685.1. Taxonomy (NCBI): domain Bacteria; phylum Candidatus Krumholzibacteriota; class Candidatus Krumholzibacteriia; species Candidatus Krumholzibacteriia bacterium. The sequence goes on from DATFKK010000022.1 coordinate 17,890, forward strand.
CGCGACCGCGGCCAGCAGGACGAACAGGACGGAACTCCACTGTCGCATGGGCGCGCTCCTCGCGTTGGGGGCAGTCGGACACTAGCACGAAGTCGGTGGCCGGCGCCGACCCGGGGCTGCCACCGCGCGCGCATCGGTGCTATCCTGCCCGGCCGCCGTACCCCTCCTCCCACCGGGACCGCACCGTCGTGAAGCACGTATCGTCCGCGCCCCGCGCCCTTCCGGCTTTCCTGTTCGTCGTCGCGCTGGTCACCCTGGCCTGGACGGCCACGGGCTGCGACGCCACCGCCGACGCCACCACGCCGATCCCCGCGATCCAGGGGGCCGGCCACCGCTCCCCGTTGGCCGGCGAGCGCGTGGTGACGACCGGGGTGGTGACACGGGTCCTCGACGACGGCTTCTTCCTGCAGGACCCGGAGGGCGATGACGATCCACGCACCTCCGACGCCATGCGCGTGTTCGACGACGCGACGAGGGCCGAGGTCGGGCAACGCCTGCGGATCGAAGGCACGGTCGCGGAGTGGAGACCGGGCGGCAACGAGACCAACCTGACCGTCACCATCCTGCGCGACGCGCGCATCGGGATCCTGGACGAAGACGTCGAACTGCCGACTCCGGTCGTCCTGGGCCGCGACGGACGCATGCCGCCGACGGCGGTCGTGGACGACGACGCGCTCGAGGAGTACCAACCCGCGCGCGACGGCATCGACTTCTACGAGAGCCTCGAGGCCATGCGCGTGCGCGTGGACGACGCCGTCGCGGTGTCGGCGACCAGCCGCTACGCCGAGGTCTGGGTGCTCGCCGACGGCGGTGCCGGCGCTACCGGGCTCAACGACCGCGGGGGCATCACGCTCACCGAGGGCGACGTCAATCCCGAGCGGATCCAGATCCAGTTCCCGTCGCGGGTCGTCGCGCCCGCGGTCGGCATGGGCGACCGTCTGGGCACGCTCGTCGGACCCTTGGACTACGCCTTCGGCAACTACGAGGTGCTCGTCGCCCGCCGCCCCGAGGTGCGCCGGGCGGAGACCGGTCCCGACGTCACCTCGCTGGGGTCGTCCGACGACGCGATCACGGTGGGCACCTTCAACGTGCTCAATCTCGGCGGCGACGCCGAGCCCGAGGCCTTCGCCGTCCGCGCGCGTGTGATCGTGGAGCGCATGGACGCCCCGGCGATCGTCGCCCTGCAGGAGATCCAGGACGACGACGGCGCCGCCGACAGCGGCGACCCCTCCGCCGACCGGACCTTCGAGCGCCTGATCGGGGCGGTCGTCGACGCCGACGGCCCGCGCTACGCCTACGCGCAGATCGATCCCGTCGACGGCGCCGACGGCGGCCAGCCCGGCGGCAACATCCGGGTGGGCTTCCTGTACGACGAAGAGCGGGTGGCCCTGCCCCGCCGCGGTGACGCCGGCCCACTCGACGCGGTGGCCGTGGTCGACGGACCACACCTCGAGCCCAATCCGGCGCGCGTCGACCCCACCGCCGACTGCTTCGACGACAGCCGCAAACCCCTCGCCGCGGAGTTCGTCGTCGACGGCGTGCCACTCTTCGTGATCGACGTGCACTTCTCGAGCAAGGGGGGCAGCACCCCACTCTTCGGCGCGGTGCAGCCTCCGGTGAACGGCCGCGAGGAGGCGCGACGGGAGCAGGCCGGCCGGGTGCTCGCCCTGGTCGAGGCGATCCGGGCCGAGGATCCGCGGGCGAGGATCGTGGTGCTCGGGGACTTCAACGAGTTCGCCTTCGAGGAACCCATGCGGGCCCTCGTCGCCGGCGGTGCACTGGAGAACCTGATGCTCGAGCTCGAACCGACGGCGCGCTTCACCTACGTGTACCAGGGCAACTCCCAGGCCCTCGACCACGTCCTGGTGGGCACCGGCGGCTTCCGGTCGACCGAACTCGACGTGATCCACGGCAACGCGGGCTTCCGCGGAGGGGCCAGCGACCACGACGCGATCGTGGTGCGGCTCGGTCTCTGAACGTCGGGAATCGGCGCGCGCCTCAGGCCGGGCGCACCTCGCGCGCGAGCCGGTCGAGCACTCCCTGGACGAAGCGCACCGAGTCGCTGGTGGAGAAGGTCTCGACGAGGTGCTGCGACTCGTCGATGACCACGGCCACGGGGATGTCGTCGCGATGCATCAGCTCGACCAGTCCGAGCTGGAGGATCGCGCGCTCGACGGCCCCCACGCGCTCGGCCGCGCGCCCCTGGACGAACTCGTCGATCCGTGCGTCGAGGGCCTGGAGCTGGTCGTCGAGCAGCGGCTCGAGCTCACGGACGTACTGCAGCGTCTCGGTGTGCGGCCGTCGCCGCTCCACCTGGTCGACGATCGCGTCGGGCAGGGGCCGTCCCCCCACCCGACACGAGTACAGGGCTTGCACGAGCAGTTCGCGCGCCTTGCGACGCCGGGCGGAATTCAAGACTTCGGCTCGATCCGTGAGAGGACGTCGGCGGTCTCGAGCGCGGCCATCGCCGCGTCGAATCCCTTGTTGCCGGCCTTCGTACCGGAGCGCTCCATGGCCTGCTCCAGCGAGTCGGTGGTGAGCACGCCGAAGATCACGGGCACGTCCTCGCTCAGACCGACCTCGGCCACGCCGCGGCTGACGGCGGTGGCCACGTGTTCGAAGTGCGGCGTGCCCCCGCGCACCACCACGCCCAGGGCGATCACCGCATCGTAGTTGCCGGTGCGCGCCATGCGGCGGCAGGTGAGCGGGATCTCCCAGGCGCCGGGCACCCAGGCGACGTCGACGTCGTCGTCGGCCACGCCGTGACGCCGCAGACCGTCGAGACAACCGTCGAGCAGCTTCTCACCGAACAGCGCGTTGAACCGGCCCACCACCACGCCGAAGCGCTTGCCCTTGCCGTGGTACTGCCCTTCCAGAACCCTCGCCATCACTGTTCCTCCTGACGGTCGGTCGAGGTCTCGGCGCCGGCGATCTCGCTGGCCCCGTCGATATCCTGCAGCAAGTGCCCCATCTTGTCGCGCTTCACCTGCAGGTAGCGCAGGTTGCGCGGATTCGGATGCATCTCGATCCCCACCCGTTCGACCAGTTCCAGTCCGTAGGCCTCGAGGCCGACGATCTTCTTCGGGTTGTTCGTCAGCAGGCGCATCTGGCGCACACCGATGTCCACGAGGATCTGTGCACCGATCCCGTAGTGCCGCAGGTCGGCCGGGAAGCCCAGCTTCTTGTTGGCCTCGACCGTGTCGGCTCCCTGGTCCTGCAGTCGGTAGGCCCGCAGCTTGTTCCGCAGACCGATGCCCCGACCCTCCTGGCGCATGTACAGGAACACACCGCTACCCGCGCGCGCGATCTGGTCGAGCGCGGCCTCGAGCTGATCGCCGCAGTCACACCGCAGCGAGTGGAAGAGGTCGCCCGTGAGGCACTCGCTGTGCACACGGACCAGGGCGGGCTCGTCGGGACGGATGTCGCCGATGACCAGCGCCACGTGCTCGTCGTCGTCGATGCGTGTGCCGTAGAGACGCATGGAGAACTCCCCGAAACGCGTGGGCAGCGGGACGCGCTCCAGTTCCTCGACGAGCTGCTCGTGGTGTCGCCGGTACTCGATCAGATCGTGGATGGTGATGATCGGAAGCCCGTGGGTCCGCGCGAAACGGCGCAGGGCCGGAACCCGCGCCATGCTCCCGTCGTCGTCCATGATCTCGCACAGCACGCCTTGCGCGCCGAGTCCCGCCAGGCGGGCGAGGTCGACGGCGGCCTCGGTGTGGCCGGCACGCGTCAGCACCCCGCCGCGCGCCGCCTGCAGCGGGAACACGTGACCGGGGCGCGCGAGCTTGTCGGGTGTGGTCCTCGGGTCCACGAACTGCCGGATGGTCTCGGCCCGGTCTCCGGCCGAGATGCCGGTGCTCGTGCCCTCGACCGCATCGATGCTCACCGTGAAGGCGGTGCCCAGCCGGGAGGTGTTGCGGTGGACCATCGGGTGCAGCTCGAGCCGTTCCAGGTGCTCGCGCTCGGCCGCCACGCACACGAGTCCGCGCGCCTCCTTGGCGAGGAAGTTGACGTGGTCGGGCGTGACCCTCTCGGCGGCGAAGATCACGTCGCCCTCGTTCTCGCGCTCGGCGTCGTCGACCACGATCACCATGCCACCCTCGCGGATGCGGTCGATCGCCACGGCGATCGGGTCGAATCCCTCGGTCGTCTGGTCGTGACCGCCCTGCGGCTTCGATTCGCTCATTCGTACCGGCCTCCCCCGGAGTCCGTGTCCCAGCCCGCGGCACCCAGCGAATCCCAGGTGATGCCCGCGGATCCGCCCACCTGACCGAGGTAACGCAGCACATACTTGCCGAGAACGTCGGTCTCGAGGTTCACCCGGCCTCCCGTCTTCTTGCGCGCCAGCCCCGTCACCTCGGCCGTGTGGGGGATCAGGTAGACCTCGAAGGTCGTGTCGCCCACCACCGGGCCGACCGTGAGGCTGATGCCGTCGATCGCCACGCTTCCCTTGGGAACGAGCTGGCGGACGAGTTCGGCATCGGCCTCGAAGCGATAGGTGATCGACTCGCCCCTGGGTTCGACGGCCAGCACGCGCGCGATGCCGTCGACGTGTCCCTGGACGAAGTGACCCCCGAGCGGATCGCCCGCTCCGAGCGAGGTCTCCAGGTTCACCGGATCGCCCTCGCGCAGGTCACCGAGTGTGGTCACGCGCAGGGTCTCGGCGATGGCGTGGACGTCGAACTCCCCCTCGGCGAGCCGGGTGACCGTCTGACAGACGCCGTCGAGGGCAACGCTGGCCCCCAGAGTGAGGCGACCGGCGACCTCGGCCGGACACGTCACGGTGAGATCGCGGTCCTCGGCGCTGGCGCGCACGCTCCGCACGATTCCCTGAGCCTGGACGATTCCGGTGAACATGTCCGCCTTCGGGGGACGCGCGCCGCACTCAGCCCGGCGGCATCGGGAGATCGTGCCGGCGCAGGATCCATTCGAGGTCCTCGCCCACGCGTCGGCTGCGCCAAGAGCGGTATCGCTCTTCGAGCGCAGTCGGGGCCACCAGGCCCGGCCCGTCAGGGCCGAGAATCCGGGGGGCCAGGAATAGATGGAAACGATGTGCGCGGCCGGTCGCCAGCAGATCGGCGGCCAGCGTGGGCCCGGCTTCGACGAGGACCGTCCCGAGACCCCGCTCGGCCAGCGCCGGAAGAATGGCCTCCCAGTTCAGCCGGCCCGGGCCGGTCCGGTCGACCGGGACGACCTCGACGCCCGCCGCGCTCGCCGCGGAGGAGCCCTCGGGACCGCAGAAGAGCAGGGCGTGGTCCGGCAGCCAGGCCGGATCGAGCCGCCCCCGGGAATCGAGGACCACCGGGCGCGGGTCGCCGGGAAGCCGGTCGCCGTCGTCGACCCCGCGGACATCGAGCCGTGGCCGGTCGGCCTCGACGGTGCCGCTCCCCACCATGACCGCCGACGCCCGAGCCCGCATGCGATGCACCCGCCGACGGGCCCGGGGCCCGGTCACCGTGCGCCGCGAGGGGTCCTCGACGCGTCCGGTGCGCGGTGCGAAGCGTCCGTCGAGACTCAGGGCCACCTTCACCGTGAGGTGGATCTCCGTGTCGGCGGACGTCTCGAAGAAGGGGTGGTTGAGCTCCCAGGCAGGTCCTGCGAGCAGCCCCGCCTCGACCTCGATCCCGTGCTCGCGCAGGCGTCGGGCTCCCCCTTCGTGCCCCCGCGCGCTCAGATCGGCCACCGCGTGGACGACGCGCCCGACGCGGGCCTCGATCAAGGCGTGCGAGCAGGGAGGTGTGCGTCCGTGGTGGTCGCAGGGCTCGAGCGTGACGTACACGGTCGCGCCCTCCGGATCGATCCCCCGCTGCCGCAGGTCGCTCAGCGCCGCAGCTTCGGCGTGGGGCCCCCCGGCCCGCTCGTGCACCGCCTCGGCCAGCAATCGCCCGTCGCGGACGATGCACGCGCCGACGGTCGGGTTGGGCCACGTCCGTCCCGCCCGGCGCCGGGCCAGCCGCAGGGCACGCCGCATCCAGTAGGCGTCTCCCGGATGCAGGGCGGCGGCGGCCACGGGCTCAGTCCTCGTCGTCGGTGTCGAGCGTGAACAGACCCTCGGCGAAGGCCCCCGCGTCGAAGGGGGCGAAGTCGTCCGCCGTCTCCCCGGTCCCGACGTAGCGCACCGGCAGGTCGAGTCCCCGCGCGATCGCCACCACGATCCCACCCTTGGCCGAACCGTCGAGCTTGGTCAGGAAGATCGCGTCGAGGGGAACCACCTGCGCGAACTCCCTGGCCTGAACGATTCCGTTCTGCCCGGTGTTGGCGTCGAGCACGAGCAGGGTCTCGTGGGGAGCCTCGTCGACCTGCTTGCCCACCACACGCCCGATCTTCTCGAGCTCGCGCATGAGACCTTCCTTGGTCTGCAGGCGCCCCGCCGTATCGATGATCACCACGTCGTGGCCACTGGACTTCGCGTGCGCTATTGCGTCGTAGGACACCGCCGCCGGATCGGCGCCCATGTCCTGCTTGACGATGTCGACGCCGACGCGCTCCGCCCACAGTGACAACTGCTCGACCGCCGCGGCACGGAAGGTGTCGCCGGCGGCGAGAAGGACCCTGTGTCCCCGACTCCGGTACCAGGCCGCGAGCTTGGCGATCGAAGTGGTCTTGCCCACGCCGTTCACACCGACCATGAGCACCACGTGCGGGGGGCCTCCGGGCGCCGGAGGTTCCGAGGAAGCGCCTCCCAGCAGCTCGGCCACTTCCTCCTGCAACACCGCCACGACGTCCTCGACCGAAGCCGCCCCACCCTTCCCGCGGAGCCGCTTGCCCAGTCCCTCGGTCAGTTCGACGGCGGCGTCGACACCGACATCGGCACCGATCAGGACCTCCTCGATCTCCTCGAGGAACTCGTCGCTGAGGAAGACCTCGCGCTTGACCACGGCGCTGAGCCGCGACACGAGGTTCGAACGGGTCTTGCCGAGACTCTTCTTGAGCTTCCGCAGGGCACCCAGGACCACGGATCAGCCCTCCCCGTTGGCGGCCTGCAGACGCGCGGCCGGGTCACCGCGCTGCGCCTCGCGGTCGCGGGCAATGTCCTCGAGTGCGGCGATCGGATCGGCCTTGTCGAGCTGTTCGAAGCTGACCGACACGAGGCGACTGACGCCGTGCTCCTCCATGGTCACGCCGTAGAGGTGATCCGCCGACTCCATCGTCAGCTTGTTGTGCGTGATCACGATGAACTGCGTGCGCTCGGAGAAACGCTCGAGCAGCCGCACGAAGCGACCCACGTTCATGTCGTCGAGCGGGGCGTCGACCTCGTCGAGCAGACAGAACGGACTCGGCTTGATCAGATAGACCGCGAACAGCAAGGCGATCGCGGTGAGCGCGCGCTCGCCACCCGACAGCAGACTGACGCTGTCGATACGCTTGCCCGTGGGCCGTGCCACGACCTCGATCTCGCCCTCGAGTGGGTCGTCGGCGCGATGCAACACGAGATCGGACTCGCCGCCCTGGAAGAGGGTCGCGAAGATCTCCTTGAAGTTCGCGCGCACCTGCTCGTAGGTCTCGCGGAAGAGATTGCGTGCCGTGCGGTTGATGCGGTCGATGGCCTGGAGCAGATCTTCCTTGCTCTGCAGCAGGTCGTCGCGCTGCTTCTCGAGGAACTCCAGGCGTTCCTTCTTCTCGTCGTACTCCTCGAGCGCGACGAAGTTGACCGGACCGATCTGGTCGAGCTTGCGCTGCCGCTCGGCGAGCATCTCCTCGACCTGGTCCATCTGCACGGTGCCGAGTTCCTTGGCTCCGTCGTCGGCCTCGCGCACCAGCTCCTTCGGCAAGGCTTCCAGATCGAGGGAGACGAAACCCTCCTCGACCGTCGTCTGGAACTTCTCGGTGATCCGGTCGGTCACGTTCCGGGTCTGGTACTCGAGTTCCGTGCGGCGTGTCTGCACCTCGTGCAGGGCGTCGCCGCGTTCGCGGCGTCGTTTCTCCACCGCTCGCAGTGAATCCTGGACCACCTCCACCTCGGCGCGGCGGGTCTCGATCGCTTCCTGGGCCTCGCGTAGGCTCTCCCGTCGCTCCTCGCGCTCGCGATGCATGCTGGTGACCCGTTCGGCGTTCTCGTCGACCGTGGCCCGCCACGTGATCAGATCCTGGTCCAGCGACGAGTCCTCGGACTGCAGGCGCTCGATGCGACCACGCAGGTCCTCGGACATGTTGGCCAGTCGCTCGAGGCGGCTGGCCAGCTCGCGGTCGGTGCCACGATCGTGGGTGAGTTGCAGACGCGCTTCGGACAGCGCCTGCCCCGCGGCGTCGCGCTGTTGCTCGAGATCCTGCACCTGCTCGGTCAACGCGGCGACACGCTGCTCGCTGGCCTCCTGATCGGCTCCGTGTCGGCCCAGCTCGCGGCGCATTCCGTCGACGCGCTGCATCAGCTCGTCGATCTCGCCGTGCACGCGCGTGCGTCCTTCGATCGCGCGTTCGAGCTGTTTGTCCTCGCGCTCGAGCACGCTGCGGCGCGTGGCGAGCTCATGCGTGAGCTCGCCCACCGACTGCTGCACGTGGACGAGGTCGCGCCGGCACTGCTCCACCCGTTGCCGGGCGGACTCGACCTGGGCCGCAGCTTCGTGCTGCGTGCGCTGGCGCGACGCGACCATCTCGCGCTGCCGCTCGACCTCGGTGGCGAGTTCCTCGACCTGGTCCTGCCGGCCGAAGAGCGCGAGCTGACGGCGCGCGCCGGCACCACCGCGCACGAGCCCGTCCTGACGCAGGAACAGACCTTCGCGCGACAGGAAGCTGTATCCGTCGCCGGCATGGCGGATGGAAGCCTCGACCGCCTCGTCGTTCGTCTCGACCACGCGCACGCGATCGAGCCAACGGCGGAGCAGAGGAGACGCCTCTTCCTCGAGCCGCGCGAGATCCAGAGCCGGTCGGCCAGGCAATGAAGGATCGTGGCCGATGCCCTGACCACCCGCGCCGGTGTCGGCCAGGAAGCTGGCCATCCCCAGGCCTCGCTGCGCCAGGTGATCGGCCAGTTCCCGGGCATCGCGAACGTCGCCCACGAGCAACGCGTCGGCGTCCTCTCCGAACACGAGCTCGAAGGCGGCCTCGTAGCCGGGTTCGACCTTCAGCCGCTCGGCCATGGCGCCCCGCGTGCGCTCGCGGTGATCGGGATCGCGCAGCAGCGCGGCCGCGCCGGCGCGGTAACCCTCGAGCTCGTCGGCGATGCGCGTAGCGATCTCGTGTCGACTCTCGAGACGGGCGAGTTCGTCGGTCGCCGACTCGCGCTGCTCGCGCGCATGTTGCAGAGCGTCCTCGGCCGCGCCCACGTCCTCCTGGGCCGCCCTCACCGCGCGCTCGACGTCGCTCTGCTCACGCGTGGCGGACACCACGCGCGTCTCGAGATCGGCCAGTTCCTCGCGCAGGTTCCGCTTGGAGGTCTCGGCCTCCTGCACGGCGTGGTCGAGGCGCTCGGCCTCCTCGCGCAGACCCTCGAGGCGCGTCTCCGCGGTGGCGATGTCGCGCTTGTGGTCGGCCTCCTCCTTGAGGAAGCCCAGCGACAACTGCTGCGCCGCGGCGAGCTGGTTGCGTGCGTCCTCGTACTGCTCGAGCACGGCCCGAGCGCGCTCGTCCAGCTCGCGCACGAAACGCTCCCGCTCCTCGATCGTGGCCGAGGTCTCGTCGCGTTCCTGGCGGGCCGCGTCGTGCTCGTCGTCGATGTCCTGCAGTCGCGTGCGACTCCGATCGACGTCCTCGGCGATCTCGCTGCGCCGCCGCGTGGCAGTGTCGATCTTCTCGCGCAGCACCATGAGTTCGCCCTCGATGGCGTTGATCCCCGCCTCGAGTTCGCTCACCGCGTGGGCACGATCGCGACGCGTCTGCTCCAGGGCATCGAGCTCGGGGCGCATCGTCTCGAGCGACGCGCTCAGCCGTGCGGCCTCGGCGTCGTCCCCCGCACCCTCGGTGCTCAGGGACTGTTCGCGCTCGGTGAGTTCGTCGATCTGCCGGGCCAGGTCGCGCAGACGATGGTGCGCGCGGATGAGTTCGAGCCCGCGCACCTCGCCGAAGAGCCGCTGGTGACGCCGGGCCTTGCCGACCTGCCGGGCCAGGCTGCGCACCTGCTTGCCGATCTCCTCGATGATGTCCTCGACGCGCAGCAGGTCGCGCTCGGTGAGGTCGAGCTTCCGCAGGGCTTCCTTGCGCTTCACCTTGTAGCGCACGATGCCCGAGCCCTCTTCGAGGATGGTGCGGACCTTGTTCTCGTTCGGGTCGAGGACCTGCCCGACCACCTCCTGCTCGATCACCGAGTAGGCGTTGTTGCCCACGCCCGTGTCGTAGAAGAGGTCGCGGATGTCCTTGAGCCGGCACGGCGTCTTGTTCAGGAAGTAGTCGCTGTTGCCCGAGCGCGAGACGCGGCGGGTGATCGCCACCTCGTCGTAGGGCACGTTCAGACGCTGCGCGCTGTTGTCGAAGACGAGACTGACCTCGGCCATCGACAGGGGCTTGCGCTTGCGCGTGCCCTTGAAGATGACGTCTTCCATCTTCTCGCCGCGGAGCTGTTTGGCGCTCTGTTCCCCGAGCACCCATCGGACCGCGTCGACCACGTTGCTCTTGCCGCATCCGTTCGGCCCGAGCACGGTGGTGATGCCGTCGCGGAAATCGAGCACGGTCCGGTCCATGAAGGACTTGAAGCCGATCATCTCGACACGCTTGAGTCGCATTCGGTTCCTTCCTCACCGCGGGGTCCGGTTCCGGGCCTCATGCCCGTCCTCGGAGCCGACGCGGCTGCCAGCGAACGGTCCGCCGATCCTCAGCGGACGCGGACGACCCCCACCCAGTCGAGATCGAGGATCCCTCCGATGGGTGCTCGGGCCGCGAGGGCGTCGGCCCGCGAGTCGAAACGACCCACGAGCACTCGGTACCACTGCTCGCCGTCGATCACGGCGCTGCGCACGTCGGGCTGCCAACCGTGCGCGCTCTCGAGGCGCCGCGCCGCACCACGCGCGGCGGCCTCTTCGGTGAAACTCGCCACGTGCAGCGCATACCCCGGACCGACCGGGCGGGCCATGTCGCGTTCCCAGTCGGCGAGGCGGGGCTCGGTCTCGACCGGCTCGGGTTCGGGGAATTCGTCCTCGCTTCCGGCCGCCGGCGCCGGCGACTCCACCGACGCGGCGGGTTCCTCGGCCGCGGCTTCCTCGGCCTCTCCCCCGGCCGGGGGGGTGGGTGGAATCTCGCCTTCGCCCGTCGGCGTGCCGGCCACCGTCTCGTCGCCGCTCGCGACGGGCTCCTGCTGGGTCTGCGCGGCCGGATCGACCTCCGGGACCTCGTCCTCGACGACCGGCGGTGGCGCGACGGCGACGTCCACGGGAGGCGTGTCGTCGCGGGACGAGAGCCCCCACCATCCGACGAACGCGACCAGCGCGACGAGAGCGATCACGGCCACCACGCGGAACACCGTCGACGAGCCCCCCGCGTCGTCGGTCGGCTGTTCGAGCGCGCGTGGCCGCGACTCGGGCCATTCCCCGGCCCCCTGTTCCTCTCCTGTGCCACCGGTCTCCCGGTCGGACGTCGCGGAGAAGGGCACGGGGCGCTCGGCGGTCTCGTCGGTCGGAGCGTCCGTGGGCTCCGCGAGCGGCTCGGGTTCGTCCGGTCCTTCCGTCACGCCAGGGTGCTCCGCGGCCTGCCCGGCCTCGACGTCGAACACGTCGTCCACGCGCCGTTCGGCTGCATCCGGTCCAGCGTAGGTCATCAAGCCCGCCACCGGGACGTTGAGTCCGTGCAGATACTCCAGCAGTTCCTGCAGGCGCTCGCCGAGGCTCCGATCGAGGTGAAGACTGACGATCACCGAGTCGGCGTGCACGAGCAGGGGGTGGAAGCGGTCGTCGGCGATCCAGGCCGGTGCGAGGATCAGGACCACGTCGGCCTCGCCCCGGACCTGACCCACGAGGCGGAGCAGGTCCTCTTCCTGGAAGAGTCCCGCGTCGTCGGGCCGGTACGATCCCACGCTCACGAGGTCCACGCCGTCGACCGGGCCGTGGCGACGCACGGCCGACACCGAGGCCCCGTACTGCAGGACGTCGACCAGGCCCTCGGCATCGAGATCCCGATCGGAGGCCCAGCGCGACAGTCCGACGTGACGGACGTCGGCATCCACGATCAGAACGCGTTGACCGCGCTCGGCCATGCGGCGACCCACGAGCACCGCGGTCTGCACGCGGGCGACGGGGTCCTCCTCGACGTCGGTGACCACGGCCACCCGGGCCTCGCCCTCGGCCGTCGGGTGGAGGTGGTCGACGAAGGCCTTCAACTCGTGGTGACGGACGTCGACGCTCCAGGGATCGCCGCGCTCGACCACCGGCCGCAGCGGGGAGTTCACCACGGTGAAGTGACCGTGGCCGCCGTCGAGGTGCTTCAGGCGATCGTCGAGCCAGTTGCGCTCGGGGGAGGCGTCGTCCATCGGGGTCAGTCTCTTCGTTCGAGAGCCTTGGAGCCGCGGGCGGGCGAGATCTCCGAGAAGGCCCGCTCCATGCCCGCTGCCAGTTCCTCGAGTTCGTCCTCGCGTACGGAGCGCAGGTCGAACTCGACGCGATCATCGTCGATCCGCGCGAGGATCGCGGGGTCTCCGCGTCGCAGCGCACGGTGCAGGGCCTCGGCGGCGCGCCCACTGGGCGCGACGCACTCGACCTGCGCGCTTTCGACGGGGTGTTCCGCGAAGGACCCACCGCCGATCGAGGCCGTCGATCGGGTGGCGGCGATCCGCCACCCCTCCGGTGTCCGTGGGGCCAGACGATCGGCCAGCGCGCCAGCGCGCCGGCGGAGCTCGGCCACGGAAGTCCCCAGCGCGTCGAAGAGGGGCAGAGCGGGCTTCGCGCGTTCCGGGGCTTCGGCGTAGCTGGCGAGGGTCGTCTCCAGCGCGACCAGGGCCATCTTGTCGAGCCGCAGCGCCCGCATGAGCGGGTGCCTGGCCATGCGCTGGACGAGTTCCTCCCGCCCGACCGCGAGACCCGCCTGGGGACCGCCCAGGAGCTTGTCCCCGCTGAAGGTCACGAGGTCGGCTCCGGCCTCGAGGGACTCGGCGACCGTCTGCTCCCCCGAGAGCCCGAACTGGCCGTAGTCATACAGGCTTCCGCTCCCCGCGTCAAAGACCAGGTGAGCTCCGCGCTCGCGGCAGATCGCCGCCAGGTCGGCGAGCGAGGCCTCTTCGTGGAAGCCCTCGATGCGGTAGTTGCTCGGGTGCACCTTCAGCACGAGGTCGCCCTCGGCGACCACCGCGGCGTAGTCGCGCGCCGAGGTCTTGTTGGTCGTGCCGACCTCGACCACGCGCGCGCCGGTGGTGTGCATGAGTTCGGGCATCCGGAAGCTCCCGCCGATCGCCACCTGTTCGCCGCGCGACACGATCATCGACCGGCCCCGCGTCGCCAGGGCCCGGACCGCCAACCACAGTGCGGCGGCCCCGTTGTTCACGGCCACTCCGGCCTCGGCGCCGGTGAGCAGCTGCAGCCACTCGCCCACGCGCGCGTTCCGGCTACCGCGTCGGTTGCTGCCGATGTCGATCTCCAGTGCACACGGCTCACCGGCCACACGCCGGACCTCGTCGGCCACGCGCTCGGACAGACGCGCCCGGCCGAGATTCGTGTGCAGGATCACGCCCGTGGCGTTCAGGACGCGCCGCAACTTCGGACGGGACAACGACTCCAGGCTCTCACTCAAACGTCTTTCGCAATGCCCGAGAAGGGCCTCCCGCGTGGGCTCGTCCTGTCCGTACCGCCGGGACAGACCCCGACCCCGACGCAGAGCGCTCCGCTCTTCGTCCAGGATCCCTCGCGCCAGGTTCACGATCACGTCGCGCCGCCAGTGGCGGAGCAGGCCCTTGACGGTGCGACGTTCGAGAAGCGCGTTCAGGGAGGGAAGTCGACGCAGCAGTTCCTGCATGGATCGAGGCCACCGGTCCGTCGGAGCGAGAGGCCGGAGCTGGAAGCCGGAACCAGAGGCCGGACCTGGAGGTAGGTCGAGTCCCGGGCCGGTCGGCCGCGGCAAGCTAACACACGCCCGACGGGGGGTCAAACGGGCTGCGTTGACACCTGCCGACCTGCGGACTAGCTTCCAGTTGAACTCGCAACCCCCTGGAACACGGTGAGTTGTGGCCGATCACGGCAGACGGGGATCCTACGTGGGACGGCTGGCGATCGCCACGATCGCAGCCGTTGGTGTCGGGCTCCTGGTGTCGTTGCTCGGCCCCGACGCGAATCCCGACGGCGACTGGTACGTGCACACCGGCGTCCAGGGCGAGGTGCGTGTTCTCGATGCGATCGAAGTCGTCCCCGACGAGGATCCGGTGACCATGCGCGAGGCACGGCGCATGGCCGGTGCGACGCAAGGCGTTCGATCGCCGATCACCGAGAAGGTCGTCAATCCCGACAACCCCACCCCCGTGTCGCCCGAGCAACCCCTCGGGCGTGAAGACGCATCTCCCGACGTGATGCGCCGCGTCGATCCCGAGGCCCGCGTCGCGCTGCAGGAAGACGAGTACGTGGAGATGAACCGCCCCTCGCAGCAGAGCGAGGACTTCGTCGTCCTGCACTCCGTGGAGCCGCGCTATCCACCCGACGCGCCGCCGGCGCTGCGCACCCGCGACGTCGTGGTCCGCGTGAACATGTACGTGGACGAGACCGGTCACGTCACCCACGCCTACGTCGATCGCAACGAAGGCGGGCCCCGCTTCGAGACGGCGGTGATCGAGGCGGTCACCCAGTGGGTCTACCGCCCGTTCGAACACGAGGGCGAGCCGAGCGGCTTCTGGGACACGATCTACTTCGTGTTCCGTGTGGGCCCCGGTGCGGAGATCCGACCGAACGAACTGCCGATGCGCGGCTGAGTCGGCGCCCTCAGCGTGACTCGAAGTCGTCGCCGAAGGGCACGCGCAGGGTGTCCGACGGGGCCGGCGCCGGGGCTCCGGCGGGGAACAGTTCGACCGGGAAGGCCGCCACCTCGCTGTCCTCGATCATGCGCAGACGCTCCAGTCCGCGCGCTCCGTCGGCCTCCTCCACCGATCCCGCCATGAGACCGGTCTCGACGCGGTCGCGCAGCCGGGTCCGGGTGTTGCCGCTCTCGCGGTCCAGACCGGCGATCACCCGGCGCACCGCGTAGTAGGTCTTCAGATCGATGCCGTTCGGATTCCGCGGCGTGGCACGGTGGCGTCGCGACCACAGGGTGTCGAAGTGCGCCTCGTCGGACTCCGAGATCAGCGCCGCGCTGCTCGGGAAGATCGCCCGGTGCATGCTCGGACCCACCTCGCGCGTGAGCAGTTGGTTGTCCCAGCTCGACATGCCCAGCAGTTGGGCGCGCACGTCGTGGAACACGAGCTGGGGCGCGATCAGACGCATGACCCGCGTGCCGGCCGGCACGAACAAGGCCTCGGGCGCGAACGCGCGGATCTCCCGCATGACGCCACGGAAGTCCGTGGCGCTGGGATCGAAGGGACGGCGCACCACCACGCGGCCGCCCAGACGCTGCACGTCGGCCGCGAACCGGTCGGCGAGCAGCTCCCCGTCGGCGCCCTGCGGGTACAGGATGCCGTACCGGGTACGTCGCAGCGCCTCCACCCCGGCCCGGGCCAGCATGGCGGTCTCGACGTCGTCGGTCAGCGTGGTCTGGAAGACGAACTCGCCGAGTTCGGTGATGGTTTCCTTGGTCGCCGTCGGCGAGATCAGCGGCACGCCGCGTTCCTGGCACAGCGTGGCGACGGGAACCGTCGTCGACGACAGGAGGGCGCCCACGACGGCGATCACGTTGTCGTTCTCGATCAGGCGCCGCGCGGCCTTCACGGCCACGACCTCGTCGCTCCGCGTGTCCAGGGCCACCAGCTGCACGTTCTCGCCGGTGGCGCGATTGTGCTCCTCGACCGCGAGCATGGCGCCGTCGAACATGGCCTGTCCGAGCACGGCGTTGGGTCCCGAGAGCGGCGCGAGCAGACCGATGCGATCGGCGAGTCCCACGTCCAGATCATCGGCGGCGTCGATGCCAAAGTCCTGACCGATCTCGGCGATCAGGGCACGGGCATCCTCCACGAACCGGCTGCGGGGATACTGGCGGACGAACCGCTCGAGACGCTCCACGACGCGCTCGGGGGCCTCGCCCTCCTCGTAGCGCCGCTGCGCCACGATCCAGGCCGCCGTGCTTCCGATCACCGAGCGCGGATGGCGCTCCCAGAGTTCTTCGATCTGGTCGGTGGCGAGGGTCTCCTCGAGCAGGGTGCGCAGTCGCTCCCGTGCCTCGACACGGCGCGGGTCTTCCGACTCCGCCGCTTCGTAGAAACGCACCAGGGCGTCGGCCTCGTCGAGCCATCGTCCGAGATCCTTCGCGACCACCGCCTGGCTCCAGCGGCTCTCGGCCAGGTACTCGGACTCGGGGTACAACCGCCCCAGACGATCGAACAGGCGCACCGCCAGGTCGAGATCTCCCGTGCGCGCCGCGGCCCGGCCGGTCAGCAGCAGGACGTGGTCCTCGTTCCGGGCACCCGCGTAGCGATCGAGCCAGATCAGACCGGCCTCGCGCAGGGCCAGGGCGTCCTCGTAGGCGGGATCGGTGAGGAGCGCCCGGTAGGACGTCGCCGCTTCGCGCTGGGTCGCCGGATCGAGCTCTCCGGTGATCGCCCCCCGCCGCCCGGGCGGGCTGGTGCAGCCCGACACGACGGCGACCGCGAGCAGGCCCATCAGGGCCAGGCGGCTCATGCGTGCTCTCCGCTCGCGCGCTGGGCGAGATACACGGCCGCCATCTCCCGGTACTCGGCCGCGTGCTCCCGCCGCGCTTGACGGTTCTCCGCCGGCAATTCCTTCTTCACCTTGGCGGGAATGCCCACGACCAGGGAATCGGGCGGCACTTCGAGACGCTCGGGGACCATGGCCGCCGCCGCCACGATGCTGAAGCTCCCGATGACGACCAGGTCGAGGAGCGTGCTCTTCATGCCGACGAGAGCTCCCTCCTCCACCCGCGCACCGTGGATCACGGCCTGGTGGCCGACGGTGACGTCGGGGCCGAGCCAGGTCTGGGAATGGCCCTCGGTCGCGTGCAGCATGCAGCCGTCCTGCACGTTGCTGCCCTTGCCCACGTGGATCCGGCCGCAGTCGCCGCGGAGCACGCTGCCCCACCAGATCGAGGCGTCGTCCTCGATCACGACGTCGCCGATCAGCACCACGTCGTCGGCCAGGTACACATTGCGACCGATCCGGGGAACCATGCCCTTGTAGGGCAGCAGGATGGCCACGCTCAGTCCTCCTTCTCGTCGTCTTCGTCGTCTTCGTCGGCTTCGTCGGCCGGCTCCTCGCCCGCTCCCGCCTCGCCTCGCTCGACCTGGCGCATGAGTTCCTCGAGCGAGTCGTGGACCGCGCCCTCGGGCTCGGCTTCGGCGGCTGCACTCTCCGGAGGCGGCGCCTCCTGGATCTCGATCAGGTGGTCCTGCTGACTCTCGAGCAGTGCCTGCGTGAGATAGATGGGACACTTCACCCGTACCGCGAGGGCGATCGAATCGCTCGGCCGCGCGTCGATCGACAGGATCTCCTGGTCGCGCTCGAGGAAGATCCGAGCGAAGAAGGTGCTGTCCTCGATCGTGGTGATCACCACGCGGGCCACCACCGCCCCGAGGCCGTGGATCACGTGTTGCAGCAGATCGTGCGTCAGCGGGCGTTCGAAGACCTGGTTGCGCAGCGCCATGTTGATCGAACTGGCCTCGGCAGGACCGATCCAGATCGGTAGATAGCGTGTCACGCCCGGGATCTTGAGCAGCAGGATGTGACTGCCCGGGTTCTTGGGGTCGGGCAGCAGACCGCCGACCTTGACCTCGACCATCTCGTTCAAACCGCGATCACTCCACCGTGAAGGCAAGGGTCTCGAGAACGGCTCCGCCAGCGGTCATGATCTTGACCTCCCAGGAGCCGGTCCAGGACGGCAGCAGGCGTTTGCTGCTCCACGTACGCCAACGATCGGCCCCGATGTCGAGTTCCACGCGGGCGCGGGTGGTGCCCTCGTGGATCCAGACGTGGACGATGGTCTCGTCTTCGGCACCGCGGACGTCGGTGAAGCAGAACAGTCGCTCGGTGCCGGCGGGGAAGGTGTCGTCCGCACCCACCGGAGCCCGTTCCTCGACCGAGAGGCACACGGCTGCTTCGGCGAGGCGGGGACCGTCTCCGGACGCCTCCTGGGCGCCGAGGGGTCGCGGCAGGAGGGCGAGCGAAATCAGGACGGAGAGCGTGAGCGTTCGAAGAGCGGGACGCATGCTCGAGGGCCTCCGGTCTCGGGGAATCGAATGACGCCGGTAGGTTGGGCAGACGCGGCACCGATGGCAAGCGGAAACCGCCCCGGGTGGTACCCCGGGGCGGCTCCGACCCCCGTCGTCGACCGCGGACTCAGCGCAGGGTCTCGATCCGGTCGACCGCTTCCTCGGCCGACTTCGGCATTCCACCCTCACGCAGAGCGCTCTGGACCCCCCCGAGGTTGCCGAGCATGTACTGCGCGTCCTCGACGAATTCGCTGTCCGGGTAGTCATCGAGGAGACGCCGGAAGAACATGGCCGCCTCGCCTGCACTGAACAGTTCTTCGCTGGCCACGAAACCGGCCATGAACAGCGCGTCGTCGGCTCGTTCGTGCTCGGGATAGTTGTCGATGAGCGACCGGTAGTACTCCAGCTTGGCGTGCTTGTTCATGCTCTCGCCGGCCAGCTGGTACAGCTCCTCGGCGGTCCGCTTCTCCTGCTGGTCGAACTCGCCGAAACGCTGCACGCCGTGCCGGGTTTCCAACTCGGCCAGGGTGTCTTCGTAGGCCTCCTGCTGGAAGCGCGGCTTCAGTTCGCGCTCGATGCGGTCACGCACCTCGTCGAAGGTCTGGACCTGGCCGTCGTAGCGCGGACCGGTCTTGATGATGTGCCAGTTCTCGCCGATCCGGACCGGTGGGTTCGTCGTCTCGGCCGGAAGGTCGAAGACGATGTCGGTGAATTCCTCGTCGAAGCCGCGCCCGAGCACGTAGCCGTCGGGGTTGACCCAGCCGAGGGTGCCGTGATCGTCCTTCGTCTGCTCGTCCTCGCTGTACTTCGCGGCCATCCGGGTGAAGTTCGCCCCCTCCTGCAACTCCTCCCAGGCTTCCTGGATCTCTTCCTGGTTCGCGTTCTGGATGTGGTGCACGAGTACCCGACCCATCATCCGGTAGTTGTCCTGGAAGTTCTCGTAGTGTTCGCGCAGCGCCGCCTCGGGAACCTGGAGCTGATCCTGGAAGTGCTTCTGGTAGTAGGCGCGGAAGAGCTGCTCGCGACGCAGCTCGTCGAGCTTCCACCGGGTCTCGCGCTCGCGGTGCAGGTTCTCGGTCTCGGCCTCGATCGAGACGAGCATCTCTCCGACCAGTGCGTCGAGGAAACGCGTCTGCCAGTCCTCTCCGCTGAA
>DATFKK010000023.1 GCA_035268685.1 Candidatus Krumholzibacteriia bacterium
CAGCCCGCTCACCACAACCCGTCAACCACATCCCGCTCACCAACCCCCGCTCACCACAACCCGTCAACCACATCCCGCTCACCAACCCCCGCTCACCACACCCCGTTCACCACACCGCCCTCACCCCACCGCCTCGAACACCCCGTCGATCGTCGCGCCGCAGCGTTCGCAGCTGCCGTCGTCGGCCAGGGCGCGCCGGACCACCGCGAAGCCACCCCGCTCGACGAGCACCTCCCCGCACCACGGGCACACCGTTCGCGACCCCTCGGGGTCGACGACGTTGCCGGTGTACACGGTGCGCAGTCCGTTCGCGCGTGCGATGTGACGCGCGCGCTGCAGGGTCGACGGCGGCGTCGGAGGAACGTCGCGCATCCGCCCGGCCGGATGGAAGGCGGTGAAGTGCACGGGTACGTGCGGGCCGAGGTGTCCGACCACCCAGCGGGTGAGCGCGTCGATCTCGCGCGGGGCGTCGTTGTGTCCGGGGATCAGCAGGGTGGTCAGCTCGATCCAGACGTCGGTCTCGTGGACGGCGTACTCGATCGTGTCGAGCACGGGTCGCAGGTGGCCTCCGGTGAGGTCGCGGTAGAAGCGCTCGGTGAAGGCCTTGAGGTCGACGTTGGCGGCGTCGAGGTGCGCGAAGAGTTCGCGGCGCGGTTCGGCGCACAGGTAGCCGTTGGTCACGGCCACGGTCCGCACGCGACGGGCACGACAAGCCCGGGCGACGTCGACGGCGTACTCGAGGAACACGACGGGGTCGTTGTAGGTGAAGGCCACGCTGGGACATCCCGCGCCGACGGCCGCCGTCGCCACCGCTGCGGGTTCGACCTCGACCGCCGACACCGCGGCCGAGCGGGCATGGCTCAGCTCCCAGTTCTGGCAGTAGCGGCAGGCGAGGTTGCACCCGGCCGTCCCGAACGACAGGACCGACGTGCCGGGCAGGAAGTGATAGAGCGGTTTCTTCTCGATCGGGTCGACGCACAGGCCACTCGAACGGCCCCAGGTGGTGAGGACCAGCCGGCCGCCCTCGTTCGCCCGCACGAAGCAGAAGCCCCGCTGCCCGTCACGCAGGCGGCAGGCGCGTGGGCACACGTCGCACTGCACGCGGCCGTCGTCGAGCACGTGCCAGTAGCGAGCGACCGGAGTTGTCGGACCCTGCGTGTTCATGGGGTGTATAGTGGGGCAAGACCCCGAGGCCCGGGAATGGTGCGCGATGATCACCGTTCGGGATCCGGCCGTGGCGGGGTTCTTCTACCCCGCCGAGGCGTCCGCCCTCGAGCGTACGGTCTCCGACCTGCTCGCCGGGCCGGCGTCCGCCGCCCGGTCGCCGCAGGCACTGATCGTTCCGCACGCCGGGTACGACTACTCCGGTCCGGTGGCCGCCTCGGCGTACCGCTGCCTGCAGGCGCGGACCGAACCGATCCGGCGCGTGCTTCTGGTCGGGCCGAGCCACCGGTCGGTCTTCGGCGGCTTCGTCGTGCCGCGCGCCGATGCCTTCCGCACCCCGCTGGGCGACGTGGCCGTCGATCCCGAGCTCCGCGCCCGCGCCGTCGCGCGCGACGACGTGCTCGAGGAGGATCCTCCGCACCGCTTCGAGCACAGCCTCGAAGTGCAGCTGCCCTTCCTGCAGCTCGTGCTCGACGACGTCTCGGTCCTGCCGGTGCTGGTCGGCTTCGCCACGGGCGAGGACTGCGCCACCCTCGTCGACGCGCTCTGGACCGAGCCCGACACTCTGCTCGTGGTCAGCTCCGACCTGAGCCACGAGCACGACGAGGCCACGGCACGGCGTCTGGACAGGGCCACCGCCGAGGCCATCGAACGCCGGAAGCCGCAGCACGTCGACGAAGACGACGCCTGCGGCTGCATCGGTATCCAGGGACTGCTCCGCGTGGCGATCGACCGGGGCCTGCAGGTCGAGCGGGTGGACCTGCGGACCTCGGCCGACACGATGGGCTCGCCAGCGCGCGTGGTCGGTTACGGTGCCTTCGTGGTCTTCGAGCCCGCCGCCGACGACGTCACTTGACGAGCTGCAGCTTCTGCACCGCCCGCTTCGAACCACTCCGCAGCTCCGCCACGTAGGCTCCGCTCGCCACGGCGCGCCCCGACGCATCGGTGCCGTCCCAGGTCGCGGTGTAGGTCCCGGCCGTCCGCGTCTCGGCGACGAGTTCGCGCACGAGACGCCCGCGCAGGTCGTAGATCCTCAGCTGCGCCGGACCGGCGTCGTCGAGACGGAAGCGCAGCTCCGTCGACGGGTTGAAGGGATTCGGTGTCGGAGCCTCGAGCGCGAAGCCGCCAGGAGTGGGTGGCGTCAGGACACCGGTGGCGATGTCACCGAAGGTCCCCACCACCAGCGTCACCGTGGTCGACGTCGACGAGGCCTCCCCGTCGGAGCTGACGTACACGAAGGTATCGGTGCCGACGAAGCCGGGATCCGGCGTGTAGGTGAAGGAGCCGTTGACGACGAGCGAAACGTCGCCGTTCTCCGGTGGGAAGAACGACTGCGCGATGATGGTGTCGCCGTCGGGATCGACGTCGTTGACGAGCAGACCCGGGGCATCGATCGACAGGGGCGTGTCCGCAGGCGTGTAGTAGGCGTCCTGGGCGTTCACCGGCGCGCGATTGCCGTCGTACACCACGATGCTCACCTCGCCGGCGACCTCGGAGTTCAACGCCCCGTCGCCGATCGCATAGGTGAAGGTCTCGATTCCCGTGAACCCCTCGTTCGGCACGTACTCGATCGCGCCGGCCGTGTTGAGCGACAGGTCCCCGTTCGGCGGCGAGAAGAAGCTCCGCGCGGTCACCGCGTCCCCGTCGAGGTCGTAGTCGTTGGCCAGCAGGCCAGGAGCCTCGACGACGAGGGTCTCGCCCGCGGCCACCGAGAAGTGATCGGCCACGGCGATCGGAGCCCGCGCGAAGGACTCCTGGACGTCGAAACGGACGGTGACCAGGTCCGACGTGACGTCGCCGTCGCTCAGGGTGTAACGGAAGCTGTCGACGCCGGCGAAGCCCAGATCCGGTTCGTAGGTGAACGCGCCGGTCGTGACCAGGGACAGGGTGCCGTTGTCCGGCGGGAAGAAGCTCACGACCTGGAAGGACTCGCCCTCCGGTTCCCGATCGTTGCGCATGACGCCTTCGGCGGCGTCGACGTCGAGCACCTGGTCCTGCTCGACGATGTAGAAGTCGGGCATGCCGATCGGCGGATCGCCGGCGCGCCGTGCGGCGGCCTCGTCGAGTTCGGACGGATCGGCCTGGGGGACGGGCTCGCCCTCCGGCTCGACACCGCGCGGTTCGGAGGCACGCTCCGACACGGGCGCCGGCAGGGCGTCGACGAATCCCTCCTGCGCCCGAACCTTCCCCGACGGGAACGATACGGCGACGATGCAGCAGGACAGGAGAAGGATACGAAACGCGGTGGACATACGAGCTCCTCGGGTTGGCGCAGAGATGTCGTCGTCGGCTCGTGATGCAAGGATATCACGCCCGCCGTCGCAACCTCCAACCCTCAGCCCAGCGCGCTGCCCGCTTCCTCGAGCGCCCACCGCAGATTCGCCTGCGTCCACGCCAGGGGCGTCTGGTCGTTCGGTCGGTACACACCCTCGTCGCTCGACGCGAGGAACCACGCCTCGGTGCACAGTCCGGGCGCACACCACTCCCCCGGTCCGGTGATCTGTCCGATCGCACGGCGCAGATGATGATCGGCACGCGCGCGATGCCCGGCGTGCCGGGTGCGCCGGTAGCGCCGGGCGTGGTACACGGCGAGCACGGGATCGAAGATGCACCACTGCGCTTCGGTCCCCGGCTTCAGCAGGGCGTCGCGCTCGGCGGTGCTCGTGCTGTAGTCGGTGCTGCGCCTCTCCGGCGCGATCAACGCGCGGTAGTCGGCGCACCAGTAGCTGTCGCCGCGGTACCGGCGGATGCCGTGCGGGCCGACGAGCTCGCGGTCGACCAGGTCCAGGATCGCGGCCGCCGTCGGCCCGCCGATCACTCCCAGGGGCTCGATCAGGAAGAGTGTCGCCGCGTCGGCCCCGCGCTCGGGCGGAGACTCCTGCGGTAGCAGCACGTCGAGCACTGCGCGACCGCGGAAGGCCAGCGAGCGCAGTGAGAGGGGTCCGAAGAACCCGTGCGGTCCGCGCAGCTCGCCGTCGACGCGCTCGAGCGCGGTGGCCATGGTCTCGAGCGCGGCGACGACCGTCCCGACGCTCGATGCCGTGCGGCGCCGCTCTTCTTCCCAATGACCGCTGTCGCGATCGTTCGGGTAGTCGATGGCCTCGAAGTAGGCCGGGTACCGGGCCAGCACCGCGTGCTGATCGGCGTCGGGGATCCAGACGCCGTCGCGCATCAGCACCGCGGCCAGCCAGAACACGTAGCCCAGGGCGTCGTTCTGGGCGTGGGCCCACGGCATGTCGATCTCTTCGAGGGTGCGGCCGTCGAAGCGCACGTGCGGGCGCTCGTGCGGATCGCCGGCATCGACACGGCCGCCGATCACGTCGTCGAAGCGAGCGACGGTCCTGTGCTGGAACTCCAGGATGCCGCCGAGGATCTCGACCGCGGCGTCGGATTCGCCGGTGCGATGGAAGGCGTGGGCCACGTGGACGGTGTCGCGCAACCACACGGCGTCGTAGCCCGACACCTCGTTGGCGCCGGCACCGTGCACGGCCGACACGAGCCCCGTGGGCAGTCGCTCGATGCGCAGCGTCTGCCATTCGCTCAGCAACGCAGCGATCCGCCCGACACGTGCGGCATCGAGCGGATCGGCGACGAGGGGAGCGAGTTCGGGGTGATGACAGAGGGGAGCCGAACCGATGTCGGTCACGGTGGTACGCTCCCTCCTGCCGCGCCGCGGCCTCACTCGGTGATCGTCAGCTTCGTGGCCCGCCAGGTGTTCAGCGTGCGCATGCGCACGAAGTAGGTGCCGTTGGCCAGCTCGCGGGTGTCGACGGTCAGGCTGTGCTCCCCGGCCTCGAACATGTCGTCGGCCAGCACGCGGACCCGGCGCCCGCGCACGTCGTGCATCGTGACGCGCACCGCCTCCTGCGCCGGCAGGCGGAAGCGCACGACGGTCACGCCGCTCGCGGGATTCGGCGCGGCCGGCATCAGCTTCAGCTGGGTGCCGGCGTCCGAAGACGGGCCGGTGATCGGACCGACCCCGGTCGACGTGGGCGCCTTCTCGAGTACCAGGATGCTCATGGCCGGCACCTCGATCTGCACACTCTGCCCGAAGCCGTCGTAGAATCCCTGCTGGGCCTGCAGCACACCGGGATTGAGCGCACCCGACCCCCCGTAGGCGGCGTCCTGGCTGTCGAGCAGCACGCGCCACTCGGTGTCGAGAGGCACGCCGATCCGATAACCCGGGTAGGTGGCGTTCGAGAAGTTCACCAGCACCATGAGCGTACTGTCGCCCAGGCCACGGCGGAAGCCGATGACGTTGCCGCCCTCGTTCAGGTGCGACACCTGCCAGAAGGCATCGGCCCGCAGCTCCGGACGCTGCGTCCGCAGCTCGATCAGGTCGCGGTGCAGTGCGAACACGCCGGCGTACTGGACCTTCTTGCCCCAGTCGATGCGGTTGCCCTCGTCGGTGCCGAAGTCACGGCTCTCGAGCCACTCGCTGCCCTGCAGCATGGCCGGCACGCCCGGGGCGGTCAGGACCAGACCCTGGGCCAGGGTGAAGCGCCCGCGCGCGAACTGGTCGTCGTGCGGGAAGGTGGTGTCGATCTGCTTCACGAGACGGCCGCCGCCGCTGGTGGGCCAGGCCTCGTCGTGCAGCTCGACGTAGTTGACCACCCTGTTGCCCTCGAGATAGGTCCCGAAGCCGTTGATCACGTCGCGGATCTGCCACATCGCCGGATCGCCGAAGGCGCTGGCCAGGACCGCCTCGCGCAGTCGATCGGTGAAGGCGTCGAAGTACTGGGCATCGAATCCGGCGCCCCCCTGGTCCACCGGCCGCGTGATGAAGTCGTCGTCGGGCAACTGCTCGGCGATGATCACGCGGTCGGCCCAGCGGTTGTCGACCTGCTGGTTGAGTTCCTGCATCAGAGACCAGCCCGAGGCTTCCTGGGTGCCGATGTTCATGAAATCGGTCGCATCCATGCGGAAGCCGTCGAGGTGGTACTCCTCGAACCAGGCGTGCATGCTCTGCAGCAGGTGTTCCCGCACCTCCGCGCGGTCGAAGTCGAGCTGCGCCCCCCAGGGAGTGTCCTGGGGCGGGTCGTCGAAGTAGCTCTGCTGCCCGTCGTACTCCCAGTACACGTTGTTGGCGATCGACTGGTGGTTCCACACGATGTCGAGCAGTACCGCGATGCCGCGAGCGTGCAGCGCGTCGACGAAGCGTTTGAAGTCGTTCGGGGCACCGTAGCTGCGCTCGGGTGCGAACTGGCTCATGGGGTTGTAGCCGGCCGAACGCTCGCCCGGGAATTCCATCACGGGATTCAACATGACGGCGTTCACGCCCAGCTCGGCCAGATGGTCGGCGCGTGCGCGGGCGTCGAGATATCCTGCCGGAAAGGAGGGCGTGCCGAGCGGATCGTCGCCCCCGCCGGAGAAGGTGCCCATGTGGAGCTGGTAGATGACCATCTCCTCGAGCGACGGCCGCTGGAAGTCCTGGTCGGTCCAGCCGAACAGCGTGGGATCCTGGATCAGGTTGTTGTTGTTGTCGGTCTCGTCGATGGCGCGCGCGTACAGATCGACGGCCCACTTGTCGAAGGCGGGTAGGTCGAAGAAGAACTTGTAGCGCTGGTTGATCCCGGCCTCGGGCACGTAGGCCACGAAGTCCTCGCCGAGCGGGGTCATCGAGTCACTCAGCCCCCAGCCGTTGAAGGATCCGCGCACGTAGGCCACGGGCGCATTCGGCGCCCACACGCGGAAGACGGTGCCGCCGTCCGGGTGCGGCGTCGCCCCGCGCGGCGCGTGCTCGAGCGTGGTGAAGTCGACGGCGAAGAGCGCGCCGGCGGGCGGATCCTCGGTCATGCCGTCCAGCGACAGGTAGTCGGTGTCGGCGCCGTCGCGCAGCTCGAAGGAGTACTCCACGCGCCCGGTGGCGCCCGAGGTGGGCAGCGCGGCCTCCCAGATGTCGTAGGGACCGAGCTGACCGACGACCGAGGCGTTCTCGGGCGTGCCGTCGACGTCGTGGACGACCCGCACCTCCTCGACGTCGTTGCGCCAGGTCCGGACGCGGACGGAGAAGGATTCCCCGTCGAGGGGCACGATCGGCGATCGGTCCTGGATCGGCAGGTGGCTGATCCCGGCCCATTCGACGGTGCCGTCGATGGTGGCGGCCTGGGCCGGCGCGGCGGGCTGGATCAGGACGAGGAGAGCGGCCAGCACGGGGATGGCGGCGAGGTCTCGCGCGGTCTTCGTCATGGGCTCGTTCCGGGGGTGCCTGGAGGGTAGGGTAACGCAAGGGGGGCGCAGGCGACAGGTGGTCGATTGTACACCAGAACCGCCCTGCGGGTCCCTTCGAGCAGGGCTCGCGCCGTGCCCCGGGCTGTGTTCCCATGGGGGTGCGACCGCTCCCTCAGCCGGCGGAGGCCGACGTGCAGATCGCGACCACCTATTCGATCGTCGCCCACGAGCCCTCCACGGGGCGCATCGGGGCCGCCGTGCAGTCGCACTGGTTCAACGTGGCCGACGTGCTGTGGGTGCGCGCCGGGGTCGGGGCCGTCGCCACGCAATCGCTGGCCTCGTTCGGCTACGG
This sequence comes from Candidatus Krumholzibacteriia bacterium, assembly GCA_035268685.1. NCBI lineage: Bacteria > Candidatus Krumholzibacteriota > Candidatus Krumholzibacteriia > Candidatus Krumholzibacteriia bacterium. The sequence goes on from DATFKK010000023.1 coordinate 7,688, forward strand.
GCCCCGGATCCTCGGCCGGCTCGAAGACGGCGGCGATCCCACGATCGTCCTGCCGGAACTCCTCGCCGACGATCCCGACCGCGAGGTGCGGCAGATCAGCGTGCTGACGCCGCGCGCCGCGACCATCCACACCGGCACACGCTGCATCGTCCATGCGGGCCACCGGCAGGGTCCGGACTACTGCGTGGCCGCGAACCTCATGGCCCGGCCCACCGTGTGGGACGCCATGGCCGAGACCTTCGAGTCGACCGACGGAGTCCTGTCGGAACGCCTCATGGCGGCTCTGGAGGCCGGACAGGCCGAAGGCGGCGACATCCGCGGCATGCAGTCCTGCGCGCTCGTCGTGATGACGGGCGAGCCCACCGGGGAGTCGTGGAAGGACAAGGTGGTCGACATCCGCGTCGACGACCATCCAGAGCCGTTGCGCGAGCTCCGTCGTTCGCTCGATGTCGCCCGGGCCTACGACCACATGGTCGAGGGCGAGGTCCTGCTGGGGCAACGCCGACTGGAGGAGGCCCTCGAGGCCCATCTCCGCGCGCTCGAACTCGCCCCCGATCGCGCAGAGATCGCGTTCTGGACGGCGGTGAGCCACGTGGCCATCGGAGACGTCGACCGCGCACTCGATCTCTTCCGCCGATGCTTCGCACACGAGGGCGGTTGGCGTGAACTGGTCGACCGCCTGGTCGAACCGGGACTCATGCCCGACGACTCCGAACTGCTCGACCGCATCCGCAGACTCCGTGTCACTTGACGACGAAGGGAATCGACACCTCCCCGAGCATCTGTCCGTTCGAGGCATTCACCACGTCGGCACGGAAGCGCACCTTGCTCTGCTCGGGCGGCACGGGCTCGAAGTACAGGTACCCTGCCACACGCCCGTCGGGGGCGATCACGCCCTCGGGGATCGCGTGTTCGAGCATGGTCACCGTCGGCAGTTCGTAGTCCACCCAGTAGTCCTGGTAGTAGTGGTAGTAATACGGGTCGTAGACGAAGCGGCCCTCGTACTTACCCAGCGTCGGGTACACCGGACCGGTGTACGAAGCCACGGTGAACCGCCGGTACTCGAACATGGGGTCGCTCATGGGCTGCGGGTGCTCGACGATCGTACGGTCGGTGACCTCGCCCTCGACCGCGTAGGGCGGCAGGGCGGCGAAGCGGGACCCATCGGCGGCGATGAGCGCGAACTCCTGGTAGCGCAGCCGCACCGGCTGGTCACTGTCGTTCTCGACGACCACGCGCACCGGGGTGACATGGGTTTCGACATCGGGATCCCCGGGCCAGGTGTCGACCTGCGCGACGATCCGGACGTCGTCGACCTCCTCCACGGCCGCCTGCTCCATCCACGAGACCTCGTCGGCATCGGGACCGGGTCGGAGAACCGTCTGGCGAGCGCAGCCCGCAGCGAAGATCAAGGGGACGGCGAGCGCGAGCACGTGCGTAACGCGAAGTCGGGGCGTTCTCATGGGTGGCTCCTCCGGGGGTGCGGGTCGGTTCAGGCGAGCACGCCGTCGGCGGCATCGAAGTCCTCGAGGCGGCCCACGAATCGCTTCGGTTTCTCCGCGTGGATCCGCGCTCCGAGACGGCGCGCACGCGCGCGCAGCTCCTGGCTGCGTCGGTCGAGCAGCGCGAGGTAGAGCGGCATCCCCTCGACCTCGGCCATTTCGGGTTCTCGTTGCAGGATCGCGCGCAGGACGGCACCGTCGTGCTCGTCGCCGAGCAGATCGCTCAGGCGGTCGGCCTCGTCGCGCCAGGCCTTCATCACCTCCGGCCACAGGGGGCGCAACATGCGGGCGTGGTACCACAGGTACTTGGCGCGCTTGCGCCACTCGTGGTAGTTCTCGACCGTCGGTTTCTCGGTCGCCGCGCCCATTGCCTTGCGGCCGCGGCGAACGACCTTCTTCACGCCGCCCGCGACGGCGTCGAAGCCGTCCTCGTCGACGTGCCAGGTGTCGAGGGCCGCCCGTCCTGCGGTCAGGGCCTGCCGCGCCCCGAACAGGCGGGTTTCGACCTCTTCGCGGGGAGCGACACGCTCGCGCCGGCGCACGAAGGCTTCGCGTACGGGATCGAGCGAGCCGTCGACGATCTCGTCGGAACGGTCCTCGACGACGTCGTCGAAGCTCTCGATGATCGCATGGGCGTCGCGCGCGTCCGACAGGGGGCGTGCCGCGTCCCGGTAATGACGGTTGATCCCCGAGTACTGTGAGCCGAGCGGGGGGCGCACCAGACGCGCGATGGCGCGCAGCTTCTTGCACCGCTTACGCACCTGGTGCACGCGCTCGTGCACGTCCAGTTCGTCGGAATCGATCTCGGCGAGTGCCTTGTCGATTTGCTCGCGCGCCATGCGCTTCACCCCCCGCTCGACCTTCTCGCCGGGCTCGAAGCGATAACTCATCGCGCCGCGCCCCCTTCCGACGGCACGATCGTCACCTCGGCACGTCCCGGCGCGTCGAGAACGGCCTGGGCCGTGGCTTCGATCACCACGGTCGGCGGCTCGGGAATCGTGTCGGGAGCGGTGTAGACGCCGTCTGCAGTGATGCTTCCCCTGGATGGGTCGCCGATGACCGTCCACGTGACGCCGTCGGCGTCCGTCCCGTTGACCAGGGCGTCGAAGTCCAGGCTCTGGCCCGTTGGCACTTCGGCGACCGGGGGCACCACGCGGACATCGGGTCCGGTGTCACCCGGCGTGCCCGTGTGCTCGTCGCAGGCGATGAGCGCCAGCAGGAACGGCACGACGAGGAACGGCCGGAAGCCGGCGAGGGAGGATCCGGTGACGGAATTCATGATCGAGTCTCCTCGCCTCCTCACACCGTGGGGGGCTGTGAACGGCCACGGAAGATCCCCATCACGAGTGCGACGAGGAACAACACCAGGAAGATGAAGAACAGCACCTTGGCGATGCTCGCGGCGGCCACCGCGATCCCGGTGAAACCGAACAACGCCGCGACCAGGGCGATGACGAAGAACGTGACGGCCCAACCGAGCACGGCAGCCTCCTTCGATGGGGGAAGTCGTCGCTCCGGATCAGGACGCCGAACTCAGGTGCTTCAGACGAAGATCCAGTTCGTCGAGCGCGCGCGCTGCTTCGCGGAGCGCCAGGTCGGACTGGTCATCGATCTGGTCTCCGAGCGCATCGATGCGTTCTCGCGCCTGCAGGTATTCGCTCTCGATGTCGCGGAGCTCGGCCGCGTCCTCGATCTGGTCGCGCAGGTCGTTGATCCGCGTTCCGAGATCGTCGATCTTCTGCTGCAGGGCTTCGCGCATGGTTCTGCTCCGGGGCTTCGGGGTCCTGTCCCGTCGACACGGGTCAATGTGCCGGAACCGGACGCCGGTGGGAGCAGAGTGCGAACCGTACAGCCGCTTGGGTGGGTGCGCCGGCCGGGGCCGGGGAATTCCCCGACCCCCGCCGACGACGGGGCCGATCAGGTGTCCTCGAGGCCCCACTGCACGGCGTAGCGGACCATTTCGTGACCGTCGGCGAAGTCGAGCTTGGTCTTGATGTTCTCGCGGTAGGTCTCGATGGTCTTCACGCTCAGGCTGAGTTCCTCGGCGATCTGGCGCGTGCTCAGACCACGACCGATGCCGCGGAACACCTCGAGTTCGCGGTCGCTCAGCCGATCGATCGGAGAGTCCGTGGCCTCGTGGCGTCCATCCACCATGTTGTGGAGCATGCGGTCGGACATCTCCTCACTGACGTAGATCTTGCCCGAGCGCACGCGACGCACCGCGTCGACGATGTAGTCGGTGGCCGACTCCTTCGACAGGTAGCCCAGCGCCCCGGCGTGCAGCGCACGCTGGGCGTAGAACTTCTCGTCGTGGGTCGACACCACCAGGATCGGCAGATCGCCGTGCAGGGCCTTGAGGTTCTTGATCAGCTCGAGGCCGTCCATCCCCTCGAGGGACAGGTCGAGGACCAGGAGATCGATCGACTCGTTCTCGAGGACCTCCATCGTCTCGTTGGCGTTGGAGGCTTCGGCCACGACCTGGAGGTCGGGCTGCTCGCTCAACAACTCCACGAGCCCGAGCCGCACGATCGGATGGTCGTCGACCACGAGCAGACGCGTGACGCTCGAGGTCACGTGGCTCGTCTTCGAATCGTCATGCCTCATCGTCTTCACTCCCGGAGATTCGGTGCTCACAGATCACCGTGGTTCCGGCCTGCGGTGCCGAACGCACCGCCAGGGTGGCACCGATGACCCTGGCCCGGTGTTCGAGAATCTTCAGTCCCATTCCGTCGCCGTCCTCCGACCGCGGATCGAATCCGCAGCCGTCGTCGGCCACGCGGAGCCGCACCACCTGCGTCTCGCCGTGCAGGTGCACGACGATCGCATCGGCCTGCGCGTGGCGGGCGGCGTTCAGCACGCTCTCGCGAGCGATCCAGTAGAATTGCAGGGCCTCCTGGGGCTCCAGCGTGTCGAAGATACCACGTTCGACGAGGCGGCAGCGCACGCCGAACCGCTCGGAGGTGGTCTCGACCAGGTTCACCAGGGCGGGGCCCAGTTCGTGGCCTTGCAGCTCCACGGGGTGCACGCCTCGGGCGATGGCCCGGGCGCGGCGCAGGCACGTGCCCAGCGATTCGCCGATGCGGCCGAGGGCGGCCGAGAACTGGTCCTCGGCGGGGCGTTCCCGTCGCCGCAACCGGTCCACCGACATCTGGAGGCCGATGAGGTCCTGGCAGATTCCGTCGTGGATCTCGCGGCCGAAGTCGTGCTGTTCGGTCATCTCGAGCCGCTCGATGTGTCGCTCGAGTTGGCGCTCGCGGGTCACATCGAGCGCGGTGACCACGATCTCGTCGTGCGAGCCCGTGATCCGGCCGGGAATGCGCGTGGACCAGAGCTGGAGCTGGACCTCGTCGCCGCCCTGTCGGAAACGATAGGACCCGTTCTCGATCGCGCGATCGCGCAGCACCTCGGTTCTCAGGAGCTGCTCGCGGAGCCGGGACCGATCGCGGGCCGTGACCCTCTGCAGCCAGGGATGCCGATTGTGTGTACTGGGACGCCGAGGATGCGGCTCGAGGTCACTCGCGGCGAAGAACTCCCGGCAGAGCCCGTTCGCGAACATGGTCTCGCCGCGATCGGGGGAGTACACGTGCACCATGGTCGGCCCGGCGTCGCCGAGACGGCGCACGAAGGCTTCGATCGTGCGACAACGGTCTCCGAGGCGCTCGGTGTCCACCACCGCGGCCAGGTCTCGGGCGACGATCTGGAGGCCGGTCTCGTCGTGGGACTCGAGGGCGACCCGCCGTGTGAGGTAGACCTCGAGTCGGAGCCTCTCGTCCCAGGAGTCCGTCACGACGACTCCCCGGATTCCCCAGGCTCGTAGCCTGACGGCAGGACCACGGTGTTCCTGCATCACGTCGAGCGGCGCGCCCGCGGGCGCGCGCTCGGACACGAGATCGAAGGCTCGGAGGACGTTCCGGTGGTTGAAGGCCGTGGAGTCCTCCGCGTAGTTCTCCCAGACCCGATGATCGTCGTCGAGGGTGCGCAAGAGCACCGCGTCGGCGTGCAGAGCGCGGCGCAGAACTCCGATCGCGTCGGCGCAGCCCGAACCCGAGGCCACCGTGCCCGTGCTCTCGACGGTGGTGAGCCACGCTTCGGGAGACACGAGGCCGTTCTGGGCCGGGGCTCGTCTGTCGATCGGTACGTACATCGTCACCGGAGTCTGCGGGGGCAACCAGAACCGAAGGTGAAGCCCTTGGCGCCCCATGACCATGGGGCCGTCCCCCATGAGGACGACCACCCTTGACCGATTTCCGCCCAACTGTTGTGGTGATTGCATCTCGATCGAACCGACGAACGAACGTCGGCCTTCTCACCTGTTGCGCCCGTCCCGGTTCGGAATCGCGGGCGGTGCCACCCGGAGCCCGACACCATGAGAATCCGCGAAGTCATGACGAAGAACCCGGTCCTCGTCCGGCGACGAGCGACCCTGCATCGTGCCGCGCAGCTCATGCGCGACACCGATGCCGGCTTTCTGCCCGTGATCGGCGAAAACGGCGTGATCGGCGTACTGACCGATCGGGACGTGGTCGTTCGAGCCGTCGCGGACGCCGTGAGCCCCCTCACGGGCTACGTGGAGGACGTCATGTCCGTCGGCGCCATCACCTGCGAAGCCGACGAGGACATCGCCACCGTGACGGATCGCATGGCCCGGGAGGGCTGCCGCCGCGTGGTGGTCGTCGACACGGCGGACCTGCCGATCGGCGTCGTCTCGCTCGGCGACCTGGTCCGCGAGGACGGCGTCAACGATCACGTGACCTTGCTCATCCACCACGTCGCCGGCGACCGTGGCGACGGCAACGGCTCCGACTGAGCCGGACGGCGGGACATCGTGGATCGCCCGATGATCCCCCACGGATCCGGCCCGCCCTCGGCACGGGAGCCCCGCCCATCGCTCCACCGTGCTCCACCTGCGAGGATCGGAGCGTTGACGAAGGGAACCCGACACTCCCCGCGCGAGGGAAAAGGAGTCGACATGTCCGTCGCCAAGAACATCGAGATCACGGCCGCTTCGCCGAAAGGCTTCGAGGACGCGATCGCGAACGGTCTGAAGCGCGCGTCGTCCACCACCGAGAACATCCAGCGTGCCTGGATCAAGGAGATGTACGTGGACACCGACAACGGGAAGATCCACGAGTATCGGGTCAACATGAAGGTGACCTTCATGTTGAAGGAGTAGACCTCCAGTCGGAACTCGCGCACTGGATCCGGTGCGCACGACGAAGCGGGGCGATCGCACGATCGCCCCGCTCGTCGTGTCCCTGAGCAAACGCGGGTCAGGCGTAGCGGATCACCAGCGCGGCGATCCCGATGACCAGCAGCAGCCAGAAGAACAGGCCGAAGAACGAGGCCGCCGCCTGCTCGGCCTCCATCTCGCCCTCCACGCGCGGCTCGCGCCGGGCCCGGGGCGGGCGCGCGGCCGTGGTGAGTGTGGCGATCAACAGTGCGACCATGACCCCGACCAGGAGGAAGGGTGCCCAGTAACCGCCCCAGACGGGCGGTCCGAAGGGGGTCACCCAGACACCGCCGGCCCAGACCATCAACACCAACACCACGAACAGCGCGATCAGCGAGGGCCACATGCCCTCTTCCTCACGCCGCGGGCGGCGCCAGCCCGTCAGACCGACCAGCACCACACTGAGCACGGTGGCGACCAGGAAGGCGAAGAACAGGTCGACCCAGAACATCGGCGATCACCTCGGATCACTGCGGAGCGCCGGACTCGGCCAGCAACTCCTCGACACGTTCACCGCTGATCTTCTCGTCCTCGATCAGCGCGCGGGCGATGCGGTCGAGCCCGTCGCGGTGTTCCTCGATCACCTGGATGGCCCGCCGGTAGGACTGCTCGAGGATCGAGCGCACCTCGTCGTCGACCAGCTGCGCCGTCGCCTCGCTGTTCTCGCGGCGCTGCGTCAGTTCCTCGCCCAGGAACACCTCCTGGTTCGACCCCTGACTCGACACCATCAAGCCGGTGTCCTCGCCCATGCCCCAGTCCACCACCATGCGGCGGGCCAGCGACGTGGCCTGGCGCAGGTCGTCCTCGGCGCCGGTGGTGGTGGTGTCCAACGCGACGTTCTCGGCCGCACGACCGGCCAGCATGACGGCCAGACGGTCGAGCATGTAATTGCGCTCATAGACGTAGCGATCGTCCTCGGGCATCTGGTGCGTTGCCCCCATCGAGCGACCCCGCGGCACGATCGTGACCTTGTGGATGGGATCGGCGTGCGGCAGCACCGCGCTGACGAGGGTGTGGCCGCCCTCGTGGTAGGCCAGCAATTCGACCTGGCGATCGCTCAGGGCCAACCCGCGCCGCTCCAGTCCCATGAGCACCCGGTCGCGGGCCTCGTCCATGTCCGAGGGCCGGATGTTCTCGTGGTCCTCGCGCGCCGCCGTGAACGCGGCCTCGTTCAGCAGGTTCTGCAGATCGGCGCCGCTGAAACCGGGTGTGCCGCGCGCGACCTCGTCGAGATCCAGGTCATCGGCCAGCGGCTTGCCCCGTGCATGGATCCGCAGGATCTCGGCGCGCTCGCGGCTGCTGGGAAGGTCGACGGCGATGTGACGGTCGAAACGACCGGGGCGCAGAAGGGCGGGGTCGAGGATGTCGGGGCGGTTCGTGGCCGCCATCACGATGACGTTCTCCGAGGGTTCGAAGCCGTCGAGCTCGCTCAGCAACTGGTTCAGGGTCTGCTCGCGCTCGTCGTGCCCGCCGCCCAGACCGGCGCCACGGTGACGCCCCACCGAATCGAGCTCGTCGATGAAGATGATGCTCGGCGCCACCTTCTTGGCCTTGTCGAAGAGGTCGCGGACCCGCTTCGCACCCACGCCGACGAACATCTCCATGAAGTCCGAGCCGGTGATGATGAAGAAGGGGACGTCGGCCTCGCCGGCGACGGCCCGGGCGAGCAGAGTCTTGCCCGTGCCCGGCGGACCGACCAGCAGCACGCCCTTCGGCACCGCCGCCCCGAGCGCCTGGAAATGGCCCGGGCTCTTGAGGTACTGCACCAGCTCGCGCAGCTCGCTCTTGGCGCCCTCGGCACCGGCCACGTCGTCGAAGGTGGTCTTCTCCCGCTCCGGTTCGGCGCGTTTCGCCTTGCTGCGCCCGATGCTGAGCATGTTGCGCCCCTGCGAGGCCATTCCCCGCAGGAACAGGAAACCCAGCAGGAACAGGAACAGGAGCGGAGCCAAACCGATGAGCACCGACCACCACGAGGTGTCGCTCTCGCGTTCGGTCTCGATCTCGACCTCGGCCTGGCGCAGGTCGGGGAGCAGTTCCTCGTCTCCGAACGACGGCAGATAGGTCACGAAGCGATCGTAGCGTGTGCTGTCACCGTTGCTGACGAACAGCGCCTCGGAGCTCAGCTCGCCGTCGATCCGTTCGCCCTTCACCCGGACCTGCTGCAGCTCGCCCTGCTCGAGGTGTTCGCGGAAGGTCGTGTAGGCGATCTTCGGACCGTGATCCGGCCCGGCCGTGATCGCGCTGACGATCCAGTAGGCGATCACGAAGCTGAACAGGACCCACAGGACCATGCGGCCTCGATCGATCCCGCCCCCCTCCTCGGGACCGTCCGGTGGAGGAGACGACGGCTGCCCGTCGTCCCGGTCGTCGGATTGCGAACTCGCGAACTGCGATCGATGCTTCATGCGGTGCCCTTCCGTGGTCCTCAGCGCTCGACCGAGACGCCCTGGGAGCCCCCGGCCGCTGCACGGCGCACCCGCAACGGATGCCGATCGGCCCGCCGGACTCGCGCCACCCGTTCGGGCGTTCCCACGTCGGTCCAGCCGCACTCGGGCACCGGGAGCACGGTCAGCCGGTCTGCCAGCGGCTCGAGCACGTCGCGACTGAAGTCCTGCCGCGGCAGGAATTCGTAGACCTCGTCGAAGCCGCCGCCCTCGTCGCTCTCGTGTGCCTTGACGAACTCCCACAGGAGACGCGGTACGGCGAGGTAGAACATGTTGAGGAGCGTCGCCGCCCGAGCCACGATGATCATGCTGTTGATCAGGGCCCCCTGTCGCCGCAGCTCTCGGCACTTCTCCCGGCCGGGCTTCTCGACGAAGCTGTCGACCGCGCAGAGCCCCGGGGCACCGATGGAGCGGGGCATGATCCAGCCGTACTCGACGTCGCCGTCGGCAGCCTCCATCCCCAACAGGATCAGACGGCGATCATCGTCCCGGGCGGCGGCGCAGGCCGTGGCCACACTGCGCCGCAGGGTTTCGCCGTCGCGCACCCAGTGGTCGCTCGGGAGCACGGCCACGATGGCATTCCGATCGTGGTCGACCACGCGCATCAGGGGCAGGAGCACCCCGGCTGCGGTCCCGCGGTTCTCGGGCTGCACCACCACGTTCTCGTGCGGTACTCCCTGGAGCTCCGTCCGCCACCAGCGATGATGATCGCGCGCCACCACCGGCACGGCACGGCGACGCGGAACGAGCGGACCCATGCGGTCGAGAGTGGCGTTCAACAGACTGCGCTGTCCGTCGAACTCCCAGAACTGCTTCGGAATCGGACGACCCGAACGGTCCGTCGCGAGACGACGCAGACGCTGACCGTCACCACCGGCCAGTACGATCGACCACACCTGATGCCGCTTCATGGGGCTGCTCCTTCTCGGCTCGCCGCGGGCACTTCGATCCGTTCCCCTGCTGGGAATCGCAGGGTAGGAGCAGAACGAAAACGCATGCATGGGGCGCTCACTGATTCCGGGCTCCGGGATCCGGGAATCGCTTCCATCAGCGCGAGCGACCGGACTCGTCGGCCTCGACGAGCCGCTGCAGGACGTCGCTCAACTCCTGTAGACGCCGGCCCGCGGCCTCGAAGTCCTCCTCGCCCTGCAGTCGGCCGTACTCGGTCAGGAGTTCGTTCGCACGCCGGATCAAGTCGCGGCGTCCGAGCGTGGCGACTCCCTCGGGCATGCCGGCGGTGTCGTCGAACAGTCCCTCGAGCGCGGCGTCGAAGGACTCGGCGTAGCTCAGGTCGTCGCCGTGCATCACGGCCACCAGTCGCAGTTCGGGATACGCTGCCGTCTCCGCCTGCAGGTAGATGGGCTCGACGTAGAGCAGCGTCTCGTCGAGCGGAATCGCGAGCACGTTGCCGCGGATCACGTTCGAGCCGCGTTGGTCCCACAGGGTGAGCTGCCCCGACAGGAACCGATCCTGATCGATCTTGGTCTCGACCTGCTGCGGGCCGATCACGCGGCGGTCCTTGGGGAACTCGTAAGCGAGAAAGCGGCCGTAGTTCGGAGGATCGGACATACCGGCGATCCAGCCGATCAGCACCTGGCGATTCTTCGGCGTGAAGGGCAGGATCAGGACGAACTCGACCTCGTCCGATCCCTGTTGCTCCCACATCACGTAGTAGGGCTCCACCGGCTGCACACCCGAGTAGTACTTCTCGGTGGCCCGCACCCACAGGTCCTCCTGGTTGTAGAAGACCTCGGGTTCCTGCATGTGGTACTTGGCCTGCACCAGGCCCTGCACGAGCAGCAGGTCCACGGGATAGCGCACGTGACGTTCCATCGCGTCGGGCATCTGCTCGCGCGGCGTGAACACGTCCGGGAACGCCCTCTGCCACGCCCGGACCATCGGATCGTCGGGCTCGAAGACGTAGAGATCGACGCTGCCGTCGTAAGCGTCGATCACCACCTTGACCGCGTTGCGCACGTAGTTGGCCCCGTGCATCGAGGGCACGGTGGTGCGTTCGAGCCGACGCGTGCGGTCGCCGTCGCGGTACTCGATCACCTCGCGCGAGGAGTAGGGTTCGCTGTAGGGGTAGCGATCCGAGCGGGTGTACGCGTCGACGATCCAGTGGATCCGACCGTCGACGAGCACCACGTAGGGGTCCTCGTCGATCTCGAGGAATGGGGCGACCCGCTGCACGCGCTCCAGGATCGTCCGATGGAAGAGCACACGGCTCTCCGCGGTCGGATAGCCCGACACGAGCAAGCGAGTGCCGTCGAACTTCCAGCCGTAGACCAGCTTCCGCCAGAAGTTGCTCAGTTGCACGCCTCCGCTGCCGGCGTAGCGGTTGTAGACGTTCTCGTCCCCACTGGGATGGTCGAACTCCCGCTCCTCGGTGTTCACCACCGCGGGCTCGTCGGTCAGCTCGCCGTAGTAGATCTGAGGACGATCGACGCTCAGTTCGGAGGGCTCGGCCTTCGGGGGAATGTCGCGCACGAGGAGGTTCGGCAGGCCCTGCTCGGTGAAGTCGCTCACCGTGGCCATGGTCAGGCCGTAGCCGTGCGTGTACTTGAAGCGGCGGTTGACGAAGGTCTGGCTCTGTTCGGGCAGGTTCGACAGCTGGAGCTCGCGCGCGGAGACCATCACCTGCCGGGTGCGGTCGCCGATCGCGTAGCGGTCGATGTCGACGTCGGCGAACTCGTAGTACAGGCGGATCTCCTGGAACTGCTTGTAGACCGCATCGAGCGCGCGCCAGTCCCAGAGCCGGACCTCGTTCAGCAGATCACGATTGTCGTCGATGGTCGCGCGGGTCAATTCGTCGCGCGCCGGGAAACGCCGCTGCTCCACCCGGTCGAGCCCGAAGGCCGCACGGGTGGCCGCGATGTTGTTCTCGATGTACGGCCGCTCGAAGGTGATCTCGTTGGGTTCGACCACGAGCCACTGCACCAGGCGCGGGGCGACGCCCAGGGCCAGGATCCAGATCGCGGCGATGCCCACCCAGAGGTGGCGCAGGCCACGCAGGCCCCGGTCGGCGCCCTCGCCCCGGTGGCCTGCCCACGCCCGGACGGTGGGCGACCACGCCAGCAGACCCAGCGCCAGCGTGGCGACCGCCACGAGGATCTGTGCGGGCAGGCGGACGTGCACGTCGGTCCATCCCGGACCGGCCACCACGCCCCAGTCGGAGTTCAGGAGTTCGAAGACGGCGAGGATGCGGTCGAAGGTCAGCACCGCCGCGAGGGCGATCGTGCCGGCCAACAGCGTGCCGAGAGGAATCTCCGACGCCGGCCGCAGACGCAGACGCTTCTCACCCGACTGCAGGCTCGCGAGCACGGTCGCCCCCAGCGCCACCACCACGGCCCAGGCCAGCAGTCCCTGCACGGCCGACAGGAAGGGAAGCGTGAACAGGTAGAAGCCCACGTCGAGTCCGAGCACCGGATCGGTGGTCCCGGCCGACACGCGGTTGAGGTAGAGCAGCCACTCGTCCCAGAGGCTCACGCCGGCCAGGAGCGCACCGACCGCACCCAGGATCCACGCCCCGCGACGCAGGTGCCGACTCTCGGTGGGCAGGGCGCGGAGCAGCAACGCGACGACCGCGCCCACCAGAGC